>NZ_JAEMNZ010000015.1:0-58843 GCF_016461625.1 Devosia sp. MC532
GATCACGGCATCACCTGCTCGATGAGCCGGTCTGGCAATGTCTGGGACAACGCGGCGATGGAGAGCTTCTTCTCATCGCTCAAGACCGAACGCACCGCTCGTAAGGTCTATCGCACCAGGGACGATGTCAAGGCCGATGTCTTCGACTATATCGAGCGCTTCTATAACCCGAGGCGCCGGCACTCTACACTGGGTTATCTGAGCCCCGTAGACTACGAAGAAAAAGCTAAGTTAGCCTAACCGTGGGTCCACCGAACCGGCAGCAGCTCATAAAACTCATGTTCGTTGCGCAAACCCTCGCGCAACTTAAAGACACCTACAAAGACAATTGGGAAACGTTGGTCGCAAACGCCGGGATCAAACTCTTCTTCGGCAACGACGACAACACGACACGTAAGTACGTCGCCGATCTAATCGGTGAAACAGAAGTCCGCCGTTGGACCCGAACCATCAGCCACACCGACGGCTCAACCCACACTGAGAGCGTCGGCCAGCAAATCGGCACGTCGCGCAACACTACGTCTGGTCACTCAAGCAATTTCACCTACGGCGAACATATGAGCGCCAGCTTCGGCTACTCATCTAGCGAAAGCTATGGCTCCACCCGTAGCCGTTCTCAAGGCTATTCCGACGCCACCAACGAAAGCGACACCGAAGGCGTCAACGAAACGATCCATAAGCGGTATTTGATAACGCCCGATGAGGTGGGTCGCCTTTTTGGAAATCGCGAAATTCCAACGATGCTGGTGCTCACAGCAGGCGCTCAACCTTCAGCCGTTCAGCGTAAAATGTACCACACCGACGCTGTTTTTCAGGGCCTATTCGACCCGCACCCTGACCACTCGGCCCCCACTACACTCGCTGCAAGAGAAACTGAGAAGCAGGAGGGGCAGAAGATCGAAACGCTACCGACTAAACAGTCACACCCACGACTTCTGGGGCCTTACGGCTGCGCAAAAAAGCGGACACGTGGCCAACGACTAGCACAAGCTATAATCCACATCGGCTTCATCTTTTTACTAATTTGGGTTATTTGCCAATATGCAGCCTCGAAGGTCTGAGGGATAAGGCCACATCTATCTTTAGGGTGAAACTTGGCGGTGAGGCCTTCCAGCTTGCCGCCATCTAGATGACGACGGGCTCTTTTGTTTAGCGAGTTTACCAGTTCTATATCGAAGCCTGATGGTTTTGAGTGCTCTGCTGTCGCCAGTTGCAGCTTCTCGACAAAGCAAGAGCGTTTGGCGCCAGCGCGATTGTTCATCTATCCGCAGTACTGAGTGCTTAATAAAAACCCATGTTTGACAGCCCAATTTGCTCAAATCGCCCAACCGACACGTCAAAAATCAAATGCGAACAAAAGCCAGTATATAGGTCAACACTATTGACATATATACTACAACTCTTTACCTATTAGATAGATTAGCTACAGGCTATGTCGAGGGGCTGGAGACGTAACCGGCGCGATTGAAATCGCGAAGGTTGAAACCTAAAGACTTAACTGTACTAATCGAAAATGAACAAAAAATATACTATGCATCGCCGTCCCAATAGCGTTCATCGCTATATCGGAAGCATGCAATAAGGGGAAACTATTGTCGCGCCTGACTGATTTAATCGCACAAGCGAAAGAAAGAGATTTGGAGCTTGGACGCGAGTTGGAACGCGAATTCAAAGTGCTGTCTGCGCGCCGTTCGTTCGGACTTAACTTCGAGCGCCACCGCCCTGAAAACGTCGAACTTCCGGGCCGTCCCCTTCGGAAAGGGGACAAAGTGCGTGTACTGCCACCGCGTGGATCAACCACGAAAGGCGATCAGCGCCTTTGGAAGGTTCTCCGCATTGAGAGCGAGAACGGTATGCGGCTGGCACGTTTAGAACTGATTGGCGTAGCTGATCCAGAGAGCGCATCCGTTGCGGTGGATGATTTAGTCGTCGTCGCAGAGTTTCGGGATTACATCTATCCTGGCCTTGTAAGCACCGGAAAGGTTGAGCGCGGCGGCGACAAACCCTTCCATACCGTCATAAACGGCGAAAATTTTTATGCCCTTGAAGCTCTGACATACACTCATCGCGGCAGGATCGACGCCATTTACATTGACCCTCCGTACAATTCAGGGGCAAGTGATTGGAAGTACAACAACAACTACGTTGGGGAGGACGATCTCTATCGTCATTCGAAATGGCTCGCCTTCATGGAGAGGCGCTTGCTGGTTGCTAGGCAACTGTTAAAGCCGTCAGGTGCGTTAATTGTAACAATCGACGAGCACGAGGTTAGGCGTTTAGGGTTACTCTTGGAGCAAACCCTAGAGGGATTTACCATCCAGCAGGTTACCATTGTAATCAACCCCAAGGGTGTTACTCAAGGATATCTGTCGCGTGTCGAAGAGTATGCCTTCTTCTGCTTTGGTCCGGAATGCAAAATATATCCGGGAGATGATGATCTTCTGACTTCCAAAGATTCGACCACATCGGACGACGGCTATTCACGTCCACGTTGGAAGGGCCTCCTCCGATCTGGGGATGAGGCAGAAAGAAAAGATCGAGAACAAATGTTCTATCCGATCTGGATCAATCCCAAGACCAAAAGAATTTTGAAAGCTGGGAAGTACCTTCCATTGGGAGAAGAACCAGACTTCAACGTGAAAGACGAAGAAGGCAACGTCGCCGTTTGGCCAGTGCGGAAAGACTTGACGCTAGGACGTTGGGGCATAGGCGTCTATACCTTTAATGACCTGGTTAAGAAAGGGTATGTGTCCTTAGGAGCATATGACAAGAAGCGGAAGTCGTGGGGGCTTTCATATCTCTCTGAGCAGCTACGCAAAGAAATAGACGAGGGAACACTGGTTGTATTAGGCCGCGACCCAAATACGGGTGTGGCTGACGTAGTTTACGAAGGTGCTGCTACAAGGAAGGTCCGAACAGTCTGGCACAGGACCAGCCATGATGCTGGTGCTTATGGTACCGATTTAGTGGGCAAACTACTTGGTAATGGGCGAGCTTTTCCATTCCCCAAAAGCCTGTACGCCGTTGAGGATGCCCTGCGCATAATCATTCGTGGAAAACCGGATGCTGTAGTTCTGGACTTTTTTAGCGGTTCGGGCACCACAGCGCACGCGGTTATGCGTCTTAATCGGCAAGACGGTGGTCGTCGGCAATCAATCTGCGTGACCAACAATGAAGTGCGATCTAGCGAGCAGTACGCTCTGAAAGCAGAAAATCTTCGTCCCGGGGATGAAGAGTGGGAGAGGCACGGAATCTGTGAATACATTACCAAGCCACGCATTGCGGCCGCCATCACTGGTAGGACGCCTGATGATCAGGTCATCGATGGTGACTACAAATTCACCGACACTTTTCCTATAGCCGACGGCTTTGAAGAGAACGCAGAATTCTTTACTCTGACCTATGAAACGCCTGTCTCCGTTAGTCACAACCGAGCATTCGCGCGCATTGCCCCGTTGCTTTGGATGCGTGCAGGCAGCAAAGGCAGGCGCATTGAGACGCTGCCCGATGAAGGTTGGGAAGTGGTTGATACCTATGGGCTACTGGTCAACCTGGATAAATCTGCGGCCTTTTGCCAGGCAGTTGGGTCCAATGGCACAATTGGGATCGTCTACATCGTAACAGATGATGATCGGCGCTTCCAATCAGTGGTACGGCATCTGCCCGACGCTGTCGAGCCGGTACGGCTATACGAATCGTACCTGAACAACTTTAGATTTTCGATGGGGCGGTAAGGGATGAGGTTCACGCTAAAGGATTATCAGGACGAAGCCGTCAAAGACGTACTTGACCGATTGAAGAAGGCCCGCAAACGCTGGCATGAGGATAGCGATAAGCACGCGTTCTCACTGACTGCGACAACCGGCGCAGGTAAGACCGTCATGGCTGCGGCCGTGTTTGAAGCCCTGTTCTTCGGCGATGACGACCACGAGTTCGAACCGGACCCTGGTGCTTTGGTCATCTGGTTCAGCGATGATCCATCACTGAACGAGCAATCCCGCTGGCGTCTTCAGGAGGCGTCCGACAAACTCACAATCTCCGATTTGGTGACGGTCGGGAACAGCTTTGGCAGTGAGAAATTCCAGCCTGGCAAAATTTACTTCCTCAACACACAGAAACTCTCAAAGAACAGCCTTCTGGTACGGGGCCACGACGCCGACGATTCCGCACTAGTAACTGCTGACGGGCAGCATGTTATGCCCGACATGCGCTCGCATACGATCTGGGACACAATCCGCAACACAATCGAAGACCCTGATCTAACCCTTTATCTCGTTCTCGATGAGGCACATCGAGGGATGAAGGAAAGTGGGCGGCCTAATGGCGATGGTAAGCCGACTATCGTGCGTCAGCTTATTAATGGTTCTGGCGGTACACCTGGTATCCCAATCGTTTGGGGTATTTCGGCGACTGTGCAGCGGTTCAACGACGCCGTGGTCGGGATGCAGAACCGGAGTACATTGCCGAACGTGGTGGTCGATGCCAATAAGGTGCAGGAATCCGGCCTTCTCAAGGACACGATCAATCTCGACGTGCCGGACGAGGACGGCAACTTCCTGACCGTGCTTCTTCGGCGTGGAACGAACAAGCTGCGCGATATTTCAGTCGCTTGGGCGGAGTATGCCAAACAGCAGGACGACGCCGATACTGTTCTGCCGCTTATGGTCCTACAGGTACCAAATTCACCCGATCATAGCGAAATCGGTAAATGGCTCGACACAGTCTTCGAGCAATGGCCCGAGTTGCCGCACGATTGCGTCGCGAACGTCTTCGGCGAACACAAGACAGAAACCTTCGGCAGATATTCAGTTCCCTTCATCGCGCCGGAGCGCGTGCAGGAATCCACTTGGGTGCGCATACTTGTCGCCAAGGACGCCATTAGTACCGGCTGGGACTGCCCGCGGGCGGAAGTCATGGTTTCCTTCCGGGCGGCTTCGGACAAAACCCACATCACGCAGCTTCTCGGGCGCATGGTCCGCACGCCGCTGGCGCGGCGCATCCCCGGTAACGAACGCCTGAACGCAGTGGACTGCCTGCTTCCATACTTCGACAAGAAGTCGGTGGAAGCGGTCGTAACGGCGCTAATGACGGGCGGCGAGGTCGGGGAAGAGCTTCCTGACCGCCGCATTCTGGTTAATCCGCACGAGATGAAGCCCAACACGTCCATCCCGGAAGATGTATGGCAGAAGCTTCTTTCTTTGCCGTCGCAGACGTTACCGAAGCGACAGGCCCGCCCAGTAAAACGGTTGACGGCGCTGGCGCACGAATTGGCGGTTGACGGGCTTCTGGCTGACGCTGGCAAGATGGCCCATTCGGAAATGCATAAGGTACTTGATGGTGCGCAGGTCCGCTATGCTGAGGAAATCAAGAAGGCACGGGCTTCTGTCCTGACCGTCGAAGGCAAGACCGTGAAAGCCGATGTTGAAACAAAAGGTATGACCTTCGACGACTTCGTTGAGAAGGCGGACTACGCCGTCATCGAAGACGCGTACAGGCGCGCGGCCCGCGTCATTAGTCCCGATCTGGCAACAACCTATAGCGAACACCTAGCGAGCAAGGCTCCGAATGACGAAGACTCTGAGGAAGCGCTGATCGAGGCGCACACGGTCATTGCAACGATGGGGCTTGTAGCGAACATAAAGGATGATCTGGACGACGCTGCCGAGAAGATGGCCAACCAATGGCTCACGCAACACCGTGTGTCGATCAAAAGCCTGTCCGACGAGCGGCAAGAGGTTTATCGGCTAATCCGCGAGATGAGCGCCGATCCCTTGCCTGTCGATCTCGCGCGGCCTAACACATGGCTCCAGATGACCACAGCAAAGAAGGCTAACGGCACGGAAGAGCTGTTGCCGAGCTTTGAAAAGCACCTTCTTTGCGATGACTACGGGCTGTTTCCGGGAGATTTCAACACGTGGGAACGCAGGGTCGTGTCCGATGAGTTGAAGCGGGAGGGCACGGTTGGCTGGTATCGCAATCCTGCTCGCGCTAGCCAGGACTCCCTCGGCGTTACCTACGAGGAAGGAAGCGAGGTGAAGATTCTTCGCCCCGACTTCATCTTCTTTGCCAGACTCCCGGACGGTACTGTTTCCGCCGACATCATCGACCCGCATGGTCTGCAGTTCGGAGACGCGCTTCCGAAGCTGATGGGATTAGCAAAATACGCCGAAGAAAATGACGGGCTCTATCGCCGCATCGAGGTTTTCGCCGAGGTTGGCGGTAAAGCGCGCGTCATAGATTTGACTGAACGGGCAGCGCGCGCTGCGGTCTTTTCGGCTTCGACTGTGAAAGAAGTGTACGAAAGCACCACCGCAAACGATTACGTCTAGCGTAGTGTCTTCTCAAGAACTCAATGGACCGTAGTTCAGCGGCAAAACGCTGGCGGCATTTAAGCCGCGTAGGGTTGGCCATGGGGTCACGGGGAGCTGGAGGCTCTCCGTGTGGTGCTCGAGCGGCCAAAGCGCTCGTCCATGGTTTGGTGCTGGTGGAGCGGGAAGGCTCCAAATCCGGCGAGTGGGAACATAGGGGCGGCGATACGCCCCTATGGCGATGGGTGCAGGGAGAGCGAAGTCTCCTGCGCGTGGACAACCGGCGCAACGGTTGGATGGCAAAATGAAGCACGATGCTGAAATTGCGCCACGGGCTGGGGATGCAACGGGGGCGCGCAGCGGCCCCCTTGCCAAGATTGTGCGGTACTACCGCACACGTCTTGCGTAACCTACGGGATCTAGGCCCAGATAGGCTTTGTTATCCTAAACACCGATAGTGTCTTGTCACGCAGACGGTTGTGCCCGTGGTGCTTCAGAACCACGTCTGTGTAGTTGACGTAAAGTAAGTGCGCGGCGAATATGAGACTGTGGCGCTAGCATATAATCGCGGCGCTTCTGATAGGCTGGTGGGTATATGAAGCCAGTCTCGGGGGACATCGAGAGCACAGTTTCAATTGTAACTGCAGGGGTAGTTAACTACGCCCCTCCGCAAATCACGATGTGAATCCGTCTCTTCACCTAAAATTTTTGCACTACATTTGTATTGCCGCAATAAAGTTTCGGGAATTGGGCAATATGTGACATCATTATATTGATGATGTTCTTCAGTGCGAGGTGGGGAGGCGAGTAAACCCTTGTACTAAAAGGAACTCAAAATGCGCAGCGAGAGTCACCACGAAGACGGTATCACGGGCCCCTCAGAGGGCTACTCCACGCGCGACAATGCAACGGCATATCGTCCATTAGCATTCGATCCGACCCCATACCTACACCACCTCGCTGATGCAGATTTAACTGACGCGCAGAAGGTGGAACTGCTGGAGACACTCTGGCAAATCATGGTCCACTTTGTGGATTTGGGCATGGGTATCAGCCCTATTCAGCAGGCTATGGATAAGTCCGCGAAAACAGAAACGTCGCTGGAACCTGGATTCACGGCATGATAAATTCTTCAAACAAAAGGGGTAATAATCACAAAGTAAAACTGCCGCCATCACCACGTCGGCAGCAGTAGAAAGGTAGGATTACATGGGCAGCAACATTGCAGATGGCTCGCCATCTCATAAGAAGGCAGTCATTTACTGTCGGGTCAGCAGTCTGGCACAGGTGCGAAAAGGCGAGGGGCTTAGCTCGCAAGAGGCAACGTGCCGCGACTTTGCAAAGCACAACGGATATGTCGTCGAAGCGGTTTTTGCGGATAACATTACAGGTGGGAGCAAAGACCGCGTCGGTATCGACGCTCTCTTAGCGCATCTTAAGGCCCATCGCAGGGAAGTCCGGTTTGTCATCGTCGACCACATGGATCGCTTTTCGCGTGACGTGCGTGGCTATTGGGATTTGCGAGATTTACTTGAAGCGGCAGGCGGAAAGCTTGTTTGCACGCGTATGGCATTGGGAAACAAGCCCTCTGATACTTTGGTTCAGAATATCCTCATGTCAGCAGCTCAATACCAAAGACAGGACAATGCAGTCCAAACCCTTAACCGTATGAAGGGCGTCTGCTAAATGGTTTTTGACCGTTTATCCCGCCAAGGGCGATGCGCAATGAACGTGTACCTGGTCGCGGCAAGATCTTGGGCGCATCGAACCTGAAGCATCTGTTTTGGCTGAGGGCCTCGAAGCGTTCGCAGCTGGTCGCATCCAAACGCAGGCTGAATTTGCCCGCTGGTTGGACGCTCAGCCACATTTCAACAAAGGCAACCGTAAACGCATCACAGATCAGCAAGCGCACGATATACTGACGAACCTTCTCTACGCCGGATATCTCGAACGCGCAGAGTGGGGCGTTGAGCGGCGTAAAGCACAGCACGACGGTCTGATTAGTTATGAGACCTATGAACGCATCCAGAAACGTCTGAACAGGGCCGCATACGCTCCGGCGAGGCCTGATGTTAGTGCGGACTTTCCGTTGCGCGGCGCGATCTCTTGCGGCTGCTGTGGCAAGCCCATGACTGCCTGCTGGTCGAAGAGCAAGACAGGACAAAGGCACCCGTATTATCTTTGCTTCGCAAAGGAGTGCGAGCGCTACCGCAAATCTATTCGGCGCGAAAAGGTTGAGACGGAGTTTGTCGGGCTTCTAGAGGGTATGACGCCGCGCCCTGAACTGCTCGCTCTGTCTAAGGCGCTATTTTGTGATGCCTGGAATCAACGCAGTGCACAGGCAAAAGCCATCGCTCGGTCATATGAGCGCCAGCTGTCGGAACTGGATCAAAAGATTACAGGGCTGCTCGACCGCATCGTCGATGCCACGACGTCCACGGTCGTGGCTGCGTTTGAGCGCAGGATAGGCCAGCTAGAGCGTGAGAAGCTGGTGCTAAAGGAAAAAATCCAAAATGCGGGCACTCCACGAGGGACATTTGATGAAATGTTCGAACTCGCATTCGCATTCCTGTCAAACCCTTCAAAACTATGGGGTTCTGGGAAGCTGGAGTATCAAAAACTGGTTCTAAAATTGGCGTTTTCTGCCCATCTGGAATACTGCCCGGAAACGGGATTTCGAACTCCAAAAAATCTTTACCGTTCAATATGTTAGGAGGCGCTGAAATGCTAAAAAAGCAAATGGCGGAGAGGAAGGGATTCGAACCCGTTTACGCCATAAACCATTGCCCCGTCTTACAAAAAGGCCATCCAAGACTCGTCGCTGTGACGGTCTGCTGTGACAGTACAGGTCAACCAACTCGCCTTCAAGCTGCACCTAAAGGTTGGATTTTAGTGCTCCCGTGCCTGCCAAATTTGTCGATTTCTTTACACGCCCGAAACTTGACGATTATTAGGTACGGCCCATCCACAAAGTCCGGGCAAAGTGAAGAAAATGAGCCGATAATTGCCGGGACGATGAAATCCTCCGTGTCAGTCGTCAGATGCTTTGGCTTAGATTTGCGCTTTGATTAGCGGAGAGCACTGCTCGTCGTTCGATTGATGTTATGCGACAAGTCCATGGCCTTCATGCGTCGATGCTGGATTGTTTTGCGCTTGATGTTTTCACGGTTTTTGATGACGGCAGATGCTCTGCCGAAGTAGGCAGCTGCGGGCGTCACCTTGTCGAGGCTCTCGTGAAAGCGCCCATGATTGTAGTGCTCAACGAAGGCTTCGATCTGGCTTTCGAGGTCACCGGGCAAGAAGTAGTTTTCGAGTAGAACGCGGTTCTTCAAGGTCTGATACCAGCGCTCGATCTTGCCCTGTGTCTGGGGATGAAGCGGAGCGCCTCGAACATGGTCCATGTCATTGGCTGCGATATAGTCGGCAAGCTCCTGGGCGATGTAACTGGGGCCATTGTCGCTCAGCAAGCGCGGTCGGTGCCGCACACGCGGTTGAGCGCACTCTGAAGCTGTTAGTGCCAAGTCCAGCGTATCGGTGACGTCCTGAGCCCGCATGGTCGTGCACAGCTTCCAAGCAATGATGTAGCGGGAATAGTCGTCCAGCACTGTGGAGAGATACATCCACCCCCAGCCGATAATCTTGAAGTATGTAAAATCGGTCTGCCACATCTGGTTGGGACGGCGGGTCTTGGTGTGGAACTCATTGGCCGCCTTGATCACCACATAGGCGGTGCTGGTGATGAGATCATGGGCCTTGAGAAGCCTGTAAACGCTGGCTTCTGAGATGAAACAGCCTCTCTCATCGGTGAAACGCACCGCCAGTCCGCGCGGGCTCAGATCAGGCTGCTCTAAAGCCAGATCGACGATTTGCTGCTGGATCTGATCAGGGATACGGTTCCAAACCCGGCTGGGTGCCGAAGATCGATCCTCTAGCGCCTCAGGACCACCATCGCAGTAACGATCGTACCAACGATAAAAGGTCCGTCGTGGGATGCCCAGTCGATCCAGCGTCTGTTTGGTTGGGAGATGAGACTGTTCAACCAGCCGGATAATCTCGAGCTTTTCAGATGCGGGATACCACATTCGATATCCTCCCCATCCGCGATCATGCTTTTTTAAAGCAAGCGGTTCTCGAGCGTCAGATCCCCGACGCATTCCTTGAGCGCCCTCGCATTGCGGCGCAGATCCCGAACCTCATCAGAGGTGGCGGTACGGGCGGCGTCAGCAACCAGGCCGCATTTACCCGCTTTCATGAACTCCTTTCACCAAGAGTATTACACGCGCTGGGGCGATGCCTTCGCGCCTGCACAGCTCCGAGATACTGTACTTGGCAGAAAAGTGTCATCGTGTCGCGCCGCAGGTGTACCTCACCACCAGCGCTGCGGAAGATTTCGTCTTGGTAGTTTTCATTGTCATGCTGGGTATTTCGTCGCTCAGACGAGACGAGAACTCTCCTTAAACCGCCAACACATTTCTGAGGCACTAGTGCCGATGGCGGACATGCCCCTCTTGTTACCCAGACCAGAAGTTACGCCCCCCACTTTGCTCTCACAGAGATCTTACCCCCTAACCATCGAAAGCCCGCAGAATAGTCATTTCGTGGGAACACAGCCAAGTTTCGTGCAGGACGAGATTTAGCCTCGACAACAAGACTTCTAGCGTTGCGGCGAGATCCGCAACGCTGTTGAGGAGGATATCAATTGGCAACAAGACGATCAGTCATAAAAGGCGCTGTGGGAGCGGCGGCCTTGAGTGCACTATTCCCGCAGGCGTTTGGTCTAGAGATGACCGACGGCGCCCCCCTAATTGGCAAATATTTTCATGACGCAAACCTCGACTTCGGTCGTCGGTTTTCGACTGAGTTAGCGCGCAACGGCGTAGCGTCTTCAGGCGTAGTCGATAACTGGACCAATGTCTGGTCGCGTGAAATCGATCCGGTTTGGCGCAAGCAGCCTATGGCAATTGCCGGGGTCACCCAACATGGACCCATGTTCATGTTGACCCAGTTGGCCCAACGACATGGCATGCGCCTCGTCTATCAGGCTGAAATCATCCAGCGCGGTGCGGACTGTGGCATTCGCGTTCAAGGATTATCCAGCATGTCCGACAGCTGCGGCCTTGTCGGCGCTGATGCGGCCCGACTGCCGGAAGATGTCGCGACATCATTCCTTTCCGTATCGGGCGTCAATGTTCCTCGCTCCTCGCGCTTTAGCCAAAACACCGGCCTGACAGCGGCAACCGAGGAAGATCCCGTCTACGCCTGGATCATCGCCCCCTTAGCTGGCGCAGCCCAATACATCTGAATTCCTAGGAAGGATAAATAAATGGCACTTCCTGTTGGAGTGACAGAAGACCAATTCGCTGCCGCCATTGAAAAATTCAAAGCAGCAGTTGGCGCCGAATGGGTTTTCACTGAAGAGGAAGATGTGATCCTCTATCGTGACGCCTATTCACCGATGTACGGAGAAGACAGTGAGCTGATGGCGTCAGCGGCTGTAGCCCCGGCGACGGTTGAAGAGGTTCAAGAAGTCGTCCGTGTCGCGAACGAGCTTAAGATCCCGATCTATCCTATCTCGACCGGCATGAACTTGGGCTACGGCGGCTCTGCGCCAATTCTCAACAACTCAGTCGTCGTCGACTTAAAGCGCATGAACAAGATCATCGAAGTCGATGATGTGCGCCACTTCGCGATTGTTGAGCCGGGAGTCTCCTATTTTGATCTCTATCGCTACATCGTCGAGCATGACCTCGATGTATGGATCGACTGCCCCGATCCAGGCTGGGGTTCGATCGTAGGTAACGCACTGGATCACGGTGTGGGTTATACTTGGGGTCACTATCGCGATCACTTCCGCTCCCACAGCGGCCTAGAGGCAGTCCTGCCAAATGGCGAACTGCTCCGTACCGGCATGGGCGCCTTACCCGGCGCAAAGACCTGGGGCGAATTCCATTATGGCTTCGGCCCTCAAGTCGATAGCCTATTCGCACAGGGCAACGCTGGTATTGTCACGAAGATGGGTATCCATCTTATGCCTCGCCCAGCAACCTATCGTTCTGGCATGGTCAAAGTGCCTCGCCGTAATGACATCAAGGCACTTGTCCGTATCGTCAACGACCTCGAAGACCAGGGTCTAATCGGCATGCCACGTTATGGTAGCCCGATGAGCGCTGTCCGCGATGAAGGCCTCTCTGCTCTAGTCAACGCGCCAGAAGGCTGGAACGGCGACGCTATCGACGCATGGGTTCAGGACAATGGCCACATGTACTGGAACGTCTTGCTCCAGTTCTATGGCCCCGAGAAGACAACCCTAGCCAACTGGGAATATGCTCAGGAAAAGATCGCTGCGGCGATCCCCGGTGCCGTCTTCGAAGATCGTGAGTTCTACACGATGCCGATGACGGATGAGCAGATCCATAATGCCGAACATCGCGTTGCACTCGGCGTACCGCAGCTCGAGATTTTCTCGATCGGCGCTCGTACTGCCACCAACCCTTCCCCACGCGACGGTCACCTCTGGTTTGCCGCTGTTATTCCCCGCTCTGGCGAAGGTGTGCTTGAAGCCCAAGAAGTTATGGGCAAGGCATTCCGGGATGCTGGTATGCCACCGATGTTCGGTCCATTCAGCACACCGTCAACCTGGATGTACCACACGTTCATTTTCATCACTGGCTTCCCAGTGGTTAAGGGGAACGAAGAAGTTGCGCGCCAGAACCGTGCAGGCTTCTCTCGTATCATCGAGATCGCCCGTCAGCATGGCTATGGCGAGTACCGTGCGCCGCCAGCCTTTGTCGATGAAATCGCTGGCGCCTATAACTTCAACGACAATGCGCTACTCCGGCTCAACGAGACCATCAAGGATGCCATCGACCCCAACGGTATTATCGCGGCCGGTCGTGGCGGCATTTGGCCCAAACACCTGCGGAAGTCATGATCATGAACATGTTTAAGGTCTTAGCTGCTGTTGCTCTTCTGGGCTCGGCTTCATCTGCATCGTTGGCGCAGGAAAGCGGGGTTGGCACAGCACCCAACTTCATTCCCCTGCAAGACCATTTGACGATGACGGATGGCGAGCAGATCTACAAATACCATTGTTGGAACTGCCACGGTGAAGGTCCCGGTAAGCCGGGGACTACCGCGCTCGCTGCACTGCACGGGGACAGCTTGCCTGCCGTTTTGGAGGAGCGTACGGACCTCGACCCAGAGTATATCCGTTACCTCGTACGTAATGGCGTTTCCATCATGCCGCATTTCCGGCAGACGCACATTTCTGACACGCAACTCGAAGCGCTGGTGGACTATCTCACTAGGAACAACCTGCAATAAGCGCGCAGGACCTAACGGAAGGCGCCGGATATTCTCCGGGGCCTTCTTTATTGCGGCCAACCAACCCGTCGCGGCAAACGTATATGCAGGCCAAACGGGCCGAGCGGCGTTCCTCGGACAGGAGAGTAACCCGTCCTCCTCACAACGAAAAAAGCCCGGCTATTGCCGGGCTTTTTCGTCGAATGAGTGTTTTTAGAGAAGCGCCGCGAACGGATCGTCGACGACTGCGGTAAAGCCGATCAAACGGCCGAACACGATTACCGCTGTCCAGAAGCAAAGCGAGAGCAGACCTGCAATGCGCGCCTTGTACGGAGGAGGATTGTTCGTATCCCATACGGAAACGTCACGGGCACTGATCAGCTCGAGAATGAACATGTTCACGCCGGCCAACATGATCATCAGCATCTTGATCTGGAAGTTGACGTTCGCAAAAATACCCGTCGCGTTCGGCAGGAACAGCAGGAACCCGGTGATGACAGCAACGACAAAGCCGACCCAAGTCAGGTGCAACAGATCATGCGCAACCTTGGTGTAAGGCCGATTGGTCGAGGCAAAGCCCAACAGGCGCACGTCAACAATCAAGATCGTACCGAAAACCAAAGCTACTGCCAGAACGTGCAAGCTTTCCACGACGGGGTATGTCGCGCCGCCGGTATTCACCCAGTTCGCGAGGCCAGAGTTCTGCAAATCATATAGGAATTGTGTAATATCCATGATGCACCGGCCTAAATGTGGGTGATTGGAGACAGCTGACCCCAGATCAGCGGGTCGTAGGCGATGAAACGCCCCAAGAAGATGATGCCGACCAGAAGAACGATGGTCACGATGGCCATACGGCGCATCGCAGGGGTTATCTCACTGTCATCCGACTTCATCTTCTTGATGAAGCGCATCGCAATCACGATGCTACCGGCCAGCAATGCCATCTTGATCCAGAACGAGAGGGCGAGAATTTCTCGGACAGGCTCCGCCAAGATAAGGATTATACCGGTGCAGACCAGAACAGCCAGCGCGCCCAGTGCCCAAGGTGAGAAACGCGCTGCCGTCTGCTTGAGCGATACATCGGCCCAGACCAAGCCATGAATGCGTCCAGCAATGACCAGCACCGAGGTGAAAATAATAGCAAGTGCAAGGATGTGCAGCGATTGCATTGTCGGCACGACCCAAGGGGATGTTGCCATGGCCAGACTAAACGGCGACTGACCGAATTCTAATAGGATATCTACCATTGGGCTGCCTCCTGTGCCCTATCAGGATGAAGGCCGGGTCACCCCGGCCTCCGAACTAGTTCTGCTTATTCAGCCTTAGCTGGTTCTGCAGCGAGCGCTTCAGCAGCGTTCTTGTAGCCCTTTTCAAGCCAAACCGGCCATTCGGCTGTACGACGGTTTGCAAAGCAACCAGCGTCAGATGGGTTGTAGACAACGCCTTCAGCGTCGATGAACAGGCCTGCAGCGCCGCCCTTACGACCGTCGCGCAGTGGGCACATGATCACGGTCAGTTCCTGGCCGGTCACAAAGGTGTCGCCCTTCATCGGCGGATTACGGGTAAGGAAGTTTGGCGGAGCCGCACCTTCAAATGCCCAAACGTCGCCGTTTTCATCTTCGATCATCATGAAGGTGTGCGGAGCGGTGAATGCCCAGCGCGCAACCTTACCCTTGATGACGATTTCCTGGTCAGGATCGAACATCGAGAAGCTGTGGTGCGCCAACGAAGCCGACACCGCGCCAACAGAAGCAACTGCAGCAAGCGCAACAGCAAGAATAGTCTTTTTCATTATGTTCTCCGGTAGCTCTTATTCAGCTGCGTTGAAGAAGTCGGTGAAGTCGGTCTCACCTGGGGTCTTCGTCTGACCTGACAGGTCAGCCGGAAGATCCGGGTTACGCATCTCGTGCCAGGTTAGGCCGCTTTCGCCAGGAAGAATGATGGTGGTCAGGTTATCTTCGGTTTTGCGCTGAATGGCCTGGTCACACTCCCAGTGGCGAATGCGGTAACCTGCATCTTCGTGCACACTAGCGCGAACCCAAGTGTAAGCACCGTGCAGCGGCTCCACCAAGCTCACCGGGTCATAGAAGGAAACCTGAGCAACCAGGCGCTTCATGCCGTTTTCTTCGGTGACCATGCGGTAGATTTCGATGGTTTCCATTTCGTTGGAGAACACCGGATAACCGCGGAAGTAATCAGCTGGCCACATGTCGTTGGTCCAGACGACGAGAGTATCGTCAGCCCAGAAACCGATACTGTCGCCAGTTGGAGAGTGGCTACCATCGATGTTGGCATGGTCCTGATTGATGAACACGCGGCGGTTTTCGTTCGCCAAGTCGTTCAACCACCAAGACTGGCTTGGGGTGTTCACCCATTCGCGAACGTACGGCTCAAGCAGCCAACGCGGCACGCCCATCGCTTCACACGTGGTGAGGCGGTCATAGGCCTGTTCGTTATGCGGGATCATGGCCTCACGACGCTGCTTGAATGCAGCTTCGTATTCTGGGGTCAGAACGCCTTCCTTGACGACGCCACCAGCAGCTAGACCTGGCGGGATTGGGCCCTCAAAGAACGGGGACACGCCACCGCGAAGCGCTACGCTGTTCCAGCTGGCTTCCCACAGACCTTCCCACTTCGGCACAGATTCATAGGTGTGCTTGGTGCCACCGTCATGCTGACGTTTGAGGAAGTTGAAGTGCTCTTCTGCGGTCTTGAATGCCTTTGGCGGCTTCACGACTTCAACAGCAAGTGGATTGGTAGACTGAGCATAACTTACGGAAGCAGCGCTTGCTGCAACCATGAGTCCAAGAGCCATGGCTCCCAAGACTTTAGTTACCTTCATAGGTAGATCCTCTCCTCGGCCTGATAATTTCGAAAGGATGGCCAGCCACGCCCAATCCCCCGCTGTTTTTTGGCGCGACATAAGTCCCGCAGTCGCACGGTCTCCCACCCGCACAATTCATTTGAGGATTTCAGGCACGACAGTACCGACACGGCTGAACGAGCGTTCAGCAGTTTGGTCCGACACTGTTTTGCTCGGATATTCCTCCGTTCAGCCCACGAGGTGCTGCGAGGGTAAATTCTCAGAAGTATCGAGATTAGCCCTGCACGGAGCTAGCCCAATGTTTGCACGAAACGAACGCGTAAGAGCGTGCTCGATGAACATCCTTTGGGAACCGCAACCCCTTGGCTGCGCAAGCATAGTCTTTAGTCTAGGCCTCGAGTTTGTAGGCGGACGCGATAGACGCCAGGAGAGAATCCTGTGTGGCGCCTGAAAATCCGCGCCAAGTGCTCAACATGCGAGAAACCACAAGCGTCCGCGATGTCGAATAGCGGCAGATCGGTTGTCTGCAAGAGGGCCTTGGCCTTCGCTAGACGAAGCTGGATAAGATACTGGTGCGGCGCACTGCCTGTTTCGGCCACAAACAAGCGCGAGAGTGCGGACACACTCTTATTGGCAACTCCGGACAACTCAGCGAGAGTTACGTTGCGGTCTATGTGATCCCGCAAGTACCGAATTGCAGGCCGAAGATCGGCACAAACCGATGCTTCGGGCTCAAACCGTGTGTAGCGCAACTGCTGATCAGTGGAATGAGATTGGATCAAACGGGCAGCGATAGCCCGCGCCATCGGCAAGGCGCTGTTTTCATCTGCTTTGTTGTAAATGGCGGTTTGGACGGCACTTATGAGGAGAGCCAATGGCGGATCGCTTTGCCCCGCCCCGGTCCGCAATCTGAGACGGGACATGCCGCCGTCGACCGTCTCTTCGGCAACCTCGCAGAGTGTCTCAACATCGAGACTGAGAACAAGCGCTTCGCGCTGCTGAACATTGCTCGATGGTAGATCAGAGCCCGGACCATAGACCCCGATTTCCGACGAGACCAGACCATTCGGTGACGCCAGAGAGAGCCCTTCTCCTCCAACTTGAGCAAACAGTGCGATGAGCGGATTGGCTAGTACCGGCGCACTCTCAACGATTGCCCCCATGCTTGAGCTGAGCTTCATCTTACCCCAGCTGTGAACCGCGTGTTCTGCATAGGGCCTGCGAGGATTTGTGTGTATTCGGTCTGACGGGGAGTATCTCATATTCAGTCAGGCTCCGGCCGCCGAAGCGGCGCTGCGTCATGATCACAGAAACGATGGGCCACCAAAAATCGTAAAACCTATCCAACGGCCCGCGACCACCACAATGGTCCAGAGTGTCAGCGATATCCCGCCACTGATCCGAGCTGGCTGCGGAATACCCGTCAAATGCCACTCGCTCGCCGACCGCGCAAAAACGAACTCGAGAACCAGCATGTTCACGCCTGCCAACAG
Source organism: Devosia sp. MC532 (assembly GCF_016461625.1). Taxonomy (NCBI): domain Bacteria; kingdom Pseudomonadati; phylum Pseudomonadota; class Alphaproteobacteria; order Hyphomicrobiales; family Devosiaceae; genus Devosia; species Devosia sp. MC532. The sequence continues at coordinate 17,931 of NZ_JAEMNZ010000015.1, forward strand.
GATCGCGCTCATCTTGGCGATGAACCAGGGATTTTCGAAGTAATTGCTCGGCTGCGTGGCAAACATCATCAGGCCTGTCAGTACCGCACATCCAAACGCTATCCACACCAGATGCAGGCTCTCGTGAGCAATCTTGGTGTATTGCCGCGACGTCCCGGCGAGGCCTAACAGACGCAGGTCCACAACGGCTATGACGCCATAAACCAGAACCACCGCGATCACATGAACGACTTCTGCGGCCGGAAAGGCCCAGGCTGAGGTCTGCATGAACTCGCCCAATGCGGTCATTTCAACCCACAGGAGAAACTCAGATATATCCACCGAACTCACTCCGACTAATAAACGTAGGCGATCAACCGCCCAGCGGTCATCACGGAGATCCAGATGACGGTGGTGGCCAAACTATAAATAATGGAGCGCGTTTTGAGCGTGCTGGCTGGCGATGATAGATCAGGATGCAATAGCGCTTTCCCGAACCAAACAGTGGCCAGAAGGCCGAGGGGGATCAGCGCCATCTTGATCCAGAAGGGCGCACTAAGCAGTTCACGCTTTGGTTCGCCAACAATCAGCAATGTGCCGCTCAGCGCCAGAACAAGCGCGGCACCCCAGAACCACGGCAAGTAACGATCCGCAATGGCACTCAGGGGCGCATCGACGCCGGCACGGCCAAGCAAACGCAAATTGATAAACAATTGCGAGGACACCAAACTCGCAATGGCCAGAATATGAAGAGATTGGATCGTGGGAATGACCCAAAACTCGCGTTGAATATAGCGGCTGATCGCTGTTTCGCTCAGCCATGTTGCGAACTGAAGCACTTGCTGTCCTTCTGGCCTAAAAAGCCCCTCACCAAAGCGAGGGGCTAGTCCAAAACCTATTCTTTGCCGGCCGGAATGACCGCAAAGCCGTTCCGCGGATTGATTTTCTCACCGTTGGTCATTTGAGCATCGACCCAAGCGGCTCCCGGACGGCCGTCGCGCATTGGATTGCCACGTATAGTCAATTCTGTGCCGGGCTGTAGCGTGCTCTTGCGGATACCAGCCCGCATCAAAGTACTGGGCCCCTCAGCCTCGAATCCCCATGTAGTAACGGTGCCGTCGTCATTGGTGACATCAACGATCAGCCATGAGTGTGGGTTGGTGTATTGAAATTCCTTCACTACGCCTTTGAGCTCGACTAGTTGCTCGTGGTCGAACATGGCAGCAGAGTGGTGCGCGTAAGCAGGCGCAATGAGAGAGGCCACTGCCAAGGCAGCGCCCGCGAAAATAAGCTTTTTCATTTTGAATTTCCGTACGTTAATCGATAAGCGAAAGGCTAGGAACTATTCGCTCTTCATGAAGTCGAAGGCGAGGAAGTCGCTATTGCCGTCTTCAGTTTCGATGACGACGTTGTTTGGATTTTCGCGACAGTCCCAATAACGAATACGCAGCAGATGGTCGTCATTGGCGAGTTCCGTCCAGCTTTGACGGGTGTACCATGGCTCTGCAAGGTTCACCGGATCAAACACCCAGACGTCGGACTGCAAGGTGACACCATCGACCTTCCGCCAGCGCTCTACAACCTGCACTTGATCCGAATAGTTTGGCTGCGTACCGCGCTGGTACTGACCCTCCATCAGATACTTCGTGTGGGTCACGAGCGTATCGTCATCCCAGAAGCCGATCGTATCGCCGTTCCAAGTTGGGTATGCGTCTTCTTCAGCCGTATGATCACGACCGTCTGTGTAGACGCGGCGAGTGTCGTTGACCATCTCGTTGACCAGCCAAGTTGTGTCTGGTGTCACGATGAACTCGTGCAGAAATGGTTCGGTGATCCACCGCGGGAACCCTGGCGCACGACAATCGGAGATTGGATCATATTCGCCGTGAATGGTGTTCATCAGGTCGATTTTAGCCTGACGAGCTGCGGCACCTTCGTCCGTAAGTGTGGCACTAATTTCATTGGCAGGGAGCTCAGGATCGAACGACAACCCGCCCTTGGTGCGAGTAAAGATACCTGACCAGTCGTATTCTGGCTTCTTCATATCTTCCCATGTCAGCTGCACGCCGCCGTTGGCTTTGGCCTTCAGGAATGCAAACAGCGTCTCGGAAGTATCAAACTCCTCGCCAAACGCCTGCAGCTTAGCTTTGCTTTCAGTCCAATTTGCAGATTCACCCGCCGACGGCAGGAATTCAACAAACTCCTGCGCGTAAACATTAAAATTTATTGAAGATACGACTAAAGATGTAGTCGCCACAAGAATAGGCAGCACCTTCATGCAAGCTCTCCTCAAAGTTTGCTTCTCATGTGTGACGATCAACTTTTGTAGGTTCTTTTATAGATCGCCAGGGTCATGCTGGGATTTTTAGCGATCACCAACAAGACACAAACATCCCGACATTTTGCGAATTTCGTGCAGGTGAAATCGATGCAGTCCGGACAAGCTTGCCGGGAAGTTCCTCATGGAACCGATGCGCATTGGAGGAGAATATGCGTTTACTGAATTCGCTGCTGCTTGGCGGCAGCATGCTGGCAATGCTGGCCGTTCCTACACTGGCTCAACAAATCGTCGTAGAGACCAGCAATGGCAAGATCGCCGGTCAGGCCAGCACCTATGTTGACGGCGTCTCCGTGTTTAAGGGCATTCGCTACGCGGCTGATGCCGGGGGCGCAAACCGCTTTCTACCACCACAGCCAGTTCCAGCAATCGACGGCATTTATGACACCTCAAACTATGGCGCGACGTGCTACGGGCTGCCGTATGCACCAATTTTGATGCCTGAGGAAGGCGTTGACCTCGACCCCAACGCACCTAGCGAAGATTGTCTCTTCTTGAACGTTTGGACTCCAGGTGTCGACTCCGGCAAGCGCCCCGTCATGGTGTGGATGCACGGTGGCGGTTTCACCGGCGGTTCGGGCGGCACTATTCGCTACGAGGCATCACGCTTCGTCGACAACCAAGACGTGGTTGTCGTAACGCTCAACCACCGTCTGGCATCACTCGGTTTTATGGACGTATCTGCTGTAGCTGGCGACGCATACAAAGACTCCGGCAACGCCGGTATGCTCGATATCGTACAAGCGCTCAGATGGGTGCGCGACAACATTGAAGAACTCGGCGGCGACCCGTCCAACGTGACAGTCTTTGGCGAATCCGGTGGTGGCAGCAAGGTAACGACGCTGATGTCGATGCCTTCAGCCCAAGGCCTCTTCTCCAAGGTTATCGCCCAAAGCGGTATCGCTACCGCACCAATTACAGTTGAGGCTGCGCAAGCATCGACAGCGACCGTTCTGGAAGCCGCCGGCGTAACTGATTTGGCATCATTGCAGTCGGCGGATGTGACCAAGCTGGTCGCAGGCGGAAACTGGGGACCAGTACAGGGTTCGACTCTCCCCCGCGGTCCATTTGCGCCGGATGCCGATCCAGCAGGCAAGTCGATACCACTCATTATCGGGTCGAATTTTACCGAGTCGACATTCTTCAACAACACACCAACAAAGCCTGTTGATGCTGATGGCTTGAAGGAAGCATTTGCTAAGGGCAACTTCACCGGTCGCATTCCAGCCGAGCGTATCGACGCTCTAATGGATGGCTACCGCGCCCTTCTGCCTGGCACGCCGGACCATGAAGTGTTCCAGATCATTGCTTCCGACATATGGATGACTCAGCTGGTGTCACGTGTAGCAGACCTTCGCTCCGGGCAAGACGCCGAAACCTACGTCTACCACTTCACTCAGCGCCAAGGCGGCCGTGATGGCGAACTCAACGTGCCACACACTGCAGAGATCGCTTATGTTTTCGACAACCTTGACCTAGCCAAGGCGACCGTAGGTGAACCAGATGCCGATGATCGCGCGCTTGCTACTGTGATGAGCACTGCTTGGGCTAATTTTGCACGTACCGGCAATCCAAACGGCGAAGGGGTTCCCGAGTGGAAGACCTGGAATGACGGCAAGAACGGCATGCTCTTTGGGGCTAGTACTGGGTCGGTTGCAGATCCGTTTGCGGCCCGCCTTGCGGTTCTCGGCGAAGCGCTCAAACCATAATCCAGTTGAAAGCATAATTAGGAGGCGCGGGTTGGCTCCTGCGCCTCCTTTTCTAATGCCCAAGCGCACCGCAAAAACTCGTATCCCCTAGCGCGTTGAATTTACACAAAACAAACCTGCAAAAATCGGCAAGTTTAAATCCAAAACGTGCAGGCACGGAACGCGCCAGACAGTGCACGGTAATCCCATCACCAAGCGCCACACGCTTAAGAGGCAAAGCCCGACGCGAGCGCTGGAGATCCTGAACATGGTGTCAGGAGGGAGAGGGAATGTTCCAGACATCTGCGGATAGCAGATGGCCATCAGGCAACGCCTGGGGCGCATTTGTTGCGCGCCATCGTCATAGCCTGATCTTGGCCGCATTGAGCCTAAGCTTACTCGTCATGCTGTGCGTGGCGGTTGCGATTGGCTCGACTGCGATCGCCTTGTCCGACGTCGCCGCAGCGCTTCTTGGTTTGCCAACAGAGAAGCCAAGCACGGCTGGCGTTATCACCTCCATCCGCCTGCCCCGCGCCCTAACTGCGTTGCTCGCTGGAGCGGCTTTGGGCGTAGCCGGTCTTCAGATGCAGACCCTACTGCGCAACCCACTGGCCGACCCTTTCGTCTTGGGGATCACCTCAGGCGCAAGCTTGGGTGTTGCCCTCGTGGTTTTGGCTTCCGGCAGCGCTATGGCGGGTCTGCTGACTGGCGGATTTGGCATCGGTGGCGGTCTGGTCTTGGTGACTGCGGCAACGCTCGGGGCGCTCGCGATACTCATTCCAACGCTTATCATTGCTGCTCGCCTTTCCAATCCTTCGACCGTTCTCATTTTTGGTCTGATGACCGGCTATGGCGTCTCTGCTTTCGTCACCGTGCTTGTTGCTGGTGCATCGCCCGAACAACTGCAGCGCTGGACCGCATGGGGGTTTGGCTCGTTCAGCGCTGTCACCTGGTCTGACTTGCCAGTATTCGCACCTGTCATCCTTTTGGGCATCGCTGTTGCGCTAATCTCGATCAAGCAGCTCAACGCCATGCTCTTGGGCGACAATTATGCGCGATCGATGGGCGTCAACACCCGCTTCACCCGTCTCATCACCATGGGATCAGCCTCAATGCTCGCCGGAGCAGTGACGGCATTCTGCGGCCCGATTGGATTTCTGGGGATCGCTGTCCCGCATCTCGCGCGAGCCCTGACCGGCACGTCTGACCATGCGGTTCTCGTTCCCGTTTCAGTGCTCTTGGGCGCCCAGATCGCTCTTTTTGCACAAATCGTTTCGCTCTTCCCCGGACAGTTCGGCTCGCTCCCCCTCAACGCTGTGACCGCCCTCGTGGGGGCGCCAGTCGTTCTGTTCGTCATCCTGAAATCACGCCGTGGAGTACTGAGCTAATGCGTCCGACATTACAGACCCATGACCTGAGCGTTGGCTATGTCACTGGCAAACGTGCCCGTACCGTTCTCGCCAATCTGAATCTCACCATTATGCCCGGCGAACTGGTTTTCCTTCTGGGAACGAACGGGGCTGGCAAGTCCACACTGCTGCGCACGTTGGCCCGGGCTCAGAAACCCACGGGTGGTTCAGTAGACATTGCCGGACGCGATATCGCTCATCTGTCGCAAATGGATTTGGCGAAACATTTGGGTTTGGTACTGACCGATCGCTTGTCCATTGGTTCAATCACCGCCGAAAAACTCGTCGAACTTGGCCGGTATCCATACACTGGCTGGGCAGGCCTGTTGAGCGCCAACGACCGCGCTATAGCCCGCAACGCCTTAGCTTCGGTCGGTGGCAGCCATCTCGCTGACCGAGATGTTTCGGAGATGTCAGACGGCGAGCGCCAGCGCGTGATGATTGCGCGCGCTTTGGCGCAGCAACCGGACCTTCTGCTGCTCGACGAGCCCACAGCATTCCTTGACGTAACGGCTCGCATTGAACTGGTCGGCATGCTCCGTGCGCTCGCTCGCGCATCCAATGTGGCGATTATCCTTTCCAGCCATGATCTCGAACTTGCTCTTCGCACCGCTGATACCGTTTGGCTGGTTGAGAAGGACGGTCAGCTGCACAATGGCGCGCCAGAAGATCTGATCGCCTCGGGCCATCTTGAGAGCTGTTTTTCTGGTCCAACGATGAGCTTTTGCGCCGCAGAGCGCAGCTTCACAGTGCGCCCTACCCTGCGTGGCTATGCGACCGTGACGGGTGATGGAGACAATGTGGGGTTGGCGGCAGCCGTACTGGAGCGGGAAGGCCTATTGCCCCCGCCTGCCCCCGTCGATGCATCCAACCTCATTATTGTGAATGTGACCGCGCACGGTTGGTCGCTGCGCTACGACGACGAAGCCCATTTTGGTCAAAGCTTTGGCGAGCTCGCATGCTGCGCTCGCGGCCTCAACCTCACTGAACAGCCTGCACGCGTCGCTCAGATTTTGGAGCGCACCGGCTCATGATCTCTCGCGTCTCGATCCTTACCGCTGTTTCCGTCTGTGCGTGCACGAGCGCCTTAGCCGCGCCGTTCGATGGTGATGGCTGCCTAACGTCTTACAGCGCCGGTGAGGACTATTTCGCCCATAAGGCTAAGATCACAAACGCCAAGAACTTTTCGCTCAGTTACCACGATAGCTATAAGCTTCTCACCGTCAAAAAACCTTTCCCGGGCGGACAACCTGAGACCTATCTACTCAATCTTTGCGGAGCTCCGCTTCCAAAGCTTGAGCAGCAGATCGACGCTGTCATCCAAGTGCCAATCCGCAGTGTTTTCGCAGGCAGCACCACACAAAATCCTTCCCTTCTGGCGCTTGGGCAGGTGGAGACGATCACAGGCATAGCGCGCAAGGACTTTGTCTCCCTGCCCGAAGTGCTCGCACAGATCTCAAAGCCTGATGTGACCGAGTTCGAGTCAAGCGGAGCCGTTGATGTCGAGCGTATTGCATCGGCTCAGCCAGACCTGGTGCTGGCCGCCGGTAGCGGCTCGGCTGAAATGGCGCAAGTGCGCAATCTCGGCATCTCGGTGGTCAATCACTCTGATTGGCAAGAAACAACGCCACTGGGTCGGGCCGAATGGATCAAGTTCGTTGCCGCGCTTTATAACGAAGAAGCCAAAGCCAACGCGGTTTACGACGAAATCACCGCTGGGTACGCGACAGCCGTCGCCAGCGTTGCCCATCTAACCGACGAGCAGAAGCCGTGGGTTCTCAGTGGCAGCGCTTTTGAAGGCACGTTCTTTGCCGCAGGCGGCGCCAGCTTTGTTGCCGCGTCCATCGTCGATGCAGGCGGGCGTTACGTCTTCGAAACTGACACCAACGCGGGCAGCTTTCAAATCCACGATTTTGAACGGCTTATCGTGTCCGCTCTGGATGCACAATTCTGGATCCATGCGTCGAACGACTATCTGAGCCTTGCAGACATCGCCGCTGATGACCCACGCCTTGCAGCCCTTCCCGCCGCACAAGCGGGTCAGGTGTGGATGCCAGACGCACTCAAAGGCCCCAACGGGGGCGTCCAGATTTATGAGATGGGCACATTGCGCCCAGACCTCGTCATCAAAGACCTGATCTCGATCCTTCACCCTGATCTGGCGGGTGATCACGAGCGCGTCTTTTACCGATCCATCACGAATGACACGAAGACCACTGGGGGGAACACGTGAAAGAAGTCGTCCGACAGGCCTTGCTTGATCCGCGCAACACGTGGAGCATTGGCACATTTGGTGCAATTGGTGAATTCCGCTGGGATGCCGGTGAGGAGACCCTGCATACCGACGCGTTGAGCCGCGTGACCAAGCGCGCAGCCATTCGCATCACACCAGCCGATGATATCAAAATCATCGCCTTTGAAACTCTCGCCGCTGATGGCAAGAGCTGGCACAACGATGTTGCGTTTTGCATGAAGCGCACTGCCGAGGCTGACAAGCCTCATGTTGTCCGCGAGCTTGGCCCAGACCGCGATGCACTGCGTGAGGACCAACGCGACGCGATCTTGTTTGATCTCGGTGTCGGCATCGGCCACGTTCACATGTGCGCCCGCACGCACGATCCAGATCACATCAAAATTATGCGCTCGCTTGAAGGCTTGTCCATTTTCTCCGAGCAGGCACGGCACCTTCACGCCGACACTTTGCGTGCACAACCGCACCGCGTCATGCTGAGCCCACTCGGGCGTCTTGAGGTTTACCAAGAGATCCCGCACCCCAACGGCAAAAGCCCGGAAGGTCCGCATACACACTTGATCGCCAAGTCGATCGCTTCAGGCCGCACGCATGCTGCGACAGATCCGATACCAGAAGGCTACCAGCCCATTCTCACGCTGCACCCGGGCTCCCCCTGGCGTGACGTACTGGGACATGAACAGCCCTTCTCGGACGAAAAGGACGCAGCGTTCCTCGCGCTCTGGAACCAGTACGCCCTGCCCGACGAGCACGCCATCGCCAAGACCGTCCGCGAAACAGTCACGGCAGGCACGGCCCCGCGGCCCGATGTGTGGCCGGACACCCGCCGCGGTCGGACCACCGCTCGCGTTGCGCTGCGCCGCCTGACCCAAAAGCGCGATGCCAATGTCGCTGCCTGGGCAAGCCAATTCGACAACATCCCTGCCGATCAAGACGCAGAACTGCTGGCGGAATAACCATGACCAACCCAATTCCCGTATCGAGCGAACCGCAGATCATTCCCTCCAACGACGGCTTTACCAGCGCCGTACAGGAATGGGCTCTGCCTTTGGATGAGAACTACCTCGCTGAGTTCATCCAATACGTCTTCAAAACCTACTGGGATCAGGTCAACTTCGGTCCACTGATCGAAGGTGCGTCCTATGAGATGACGTGTGCGACGGCCCCGACCTATTTCGATCTATCAAATGGTTTTTTGACCATCGCCTGCGGCACACAGCACTTCCATATTTGTGTGGGCACAGGCGGCTGGCCCGTCGGCGACACGCGCCCAGCCCGGTTGCCCGGGAAAGCCGTCATTTTCCGTCGCCTAGATATGAAAGGCGCGCCGCTCACTTGGGGCTTTGATCTCATCAACAGTGCTGGCACGCCGATGCTGACCATCCACTTCGCCACCCCGCACGCTGACTTAGGCGACAAGCTGCTCAAACCAGCGCGCTGGGAAAATCTTGCCATGTGGCGCGACATTGCTCAGCGTTACCTCGGCCGCGATCCGGAAGCATTCGATGAAACCGGAGAGGGCTACCAAGACATGATGATGGATGCATCGTGATGGAGACGACGCAGACCATCCTCAATGGCTCTCGGGGACTAAAAGCTTCGACCACAGAGCGTTTCTTGGAAAAGGCTGAGGAGTTTTATCTTCAGCCTAGCCTTGTTGTCCGCGACATCGGCGCGACTTGGTCCAATTTGGATGGTTGGATCACTCAACAACAGCTGAGCGACGCCAACGACGGCCCATTGCCGACCATGCTTGAGGAGCTGCAACACAAAGGATTTGGGCGCAGTCGCAAGGGAGCCGCTGCCTCGCTTCTGCTGCGCACGGGCTGGGCGGCAGGCCTTCCCGTCGCCGCCCACCTTCTGAGCCAGTCGACGATTTCCTACCATCGGTTTGCGCTCAAATTCTCATCCAGCACATTACTGCAATCAGTAGGTGTTGAAGGGCTCAAAGTCGACGACAGCCTTTCAGGGGAAGTGGAAGCGCGTCGCGCAGCAGTTGCTAAACAATTGCTCATGATGAGCGCTGACACGGTTGAAGCGCTCCACCGCTGGTCGAACTATTCCTACAAGGCTCTCTGGTCGATGGTCTCGTCGTCTTGGGCCGCGCAAATTTATGGAATGTGCGAAGCGCTGGGCCAGGAAGAGCGCGCGCAACAGGAAGCGGACGAAATTATTCGCCTCACAGGCATTCCGACCAGTGCACGGCCAAAACTCTATTCAGTCAAAACAGACGGCCAAAACCGGGTGTGCCAGCGCCGTGCGGCGTGCTGCCTCTACTACAAATCCGAAAAGAACAATTTCTGCGCCAGCTGCCCGCTGGTCCCAGAACTCGAACGCCTCCAGCGCAATGCCGACTGGGTCTCCCAGCGCGCTATTTGATGAGAAGTCCTATGTTTAAGCTCAATATGACGCTGCTTTCGGCTACAGCAATAGCCTCGCTGCTCACTTTCGGCACGGCGAATGCGCAAGAAACCTTGCTTGGACCTGTCGTGGTATCTGCAGGCCTCACCCCCGTTGCCGCCAACGAGGTCGGTCGATCTTATACGCTGATCAATTCCGACACGATCAATCGCGCCAAGGTCCCTTATGTTGCGGACCTCCTCAAACAGGTGCCAGGGCTTTCTGTTTCGACGTCAGGCTCGGCTGGCGCAAACACCCAAGTGCGTATGCGTGGCGCTGAAGGCAACCACGTCTTGGTGCTGATAGACGGCGTGCCGGTCAGTGAAACATCCACCGGCGAGTTTGACTTCGGTCGCCTGCAAGTTTCAAACATTGAAAGCGTCGAAATTTTGCGCGGCCCACAAAGCGCGTTCTGGGGCTCGAATGCCATGGCTGGTGTCATCAACATCATCACCAAGGCGGGCAGCAGAGATGGCATTCGCACCACTCTTGCGACTGAATTTGGCACTGACGGCACCAAAATGGGTAACGCTCAAGTGACGTTCGGCCAGGATAATTTTGATATCACCAGCGCGCTAAGCGCACGCCATACCGATGGCTTTAACGTGTCGTCTTTTGGCAATGAACTGGACGGCGCCAGCCACATCGATGCCAACATCCGCTTCAATGCCAATGTGAGCCAAAACCTGCGGGTCGACGGTAACTTACGATATGGCAGTGTTCACGCGGACCTCGATAGTGAGGATTGGACTTCCGGCAGCGCAACCTATGGCAAGCTGATTGATACATACGACACAACCCGCACCGAAGAGTTTCTTGCAGCTCTGGGCTATAACTGGGAAAGCGATGATGGCGCGTTTTTCCACGGCGGGCGCTTTAGCGGAACCAAGGTAGATCGCGAGACTTTTGACACCAATGGCGTGAAAAACGGGGCTCATACCGGTAGCCGGTATAAGAGCTCGTTCCAACTCGGCCACAAGTTCAATACCCCGGACTTTTCTGACGCAGAACACACCCTTACTCTCGGCTACGACCTTGTCGCCGAGACTTTTAAGCGCTTACCGCCAAACGCTCTCGATGAGCAGAAACGCAATACCCAATCCATCGTGGGTGAATACCGAGGTCGCTTTGCAGATCAATTGAATCTGACCGCAGCTGTACGGCACGATATCAACGACCAGTTTGCCAACGTGACGACCTACAGCCTCTCCGGCTCTTGGGAAATTCCGAATTCAGACACGACGCTGCACGCATCGCTCGGCACCGGCTCGACCAACCCGACCTTTGTTGAGCAGTTTGGCTACAATCCGAGTTCATTCGTCGGGAACGCTAACCTCAAGCCAGAAACAAGTATTGGCTGGGACATCGGTGTGAGCCAGTCACTGCTTGATGGTCTGATCACCCTAGACGCAACTTACTTCAACCAGAACCTCGAAAACGAGATTAAGTCGATTGGCTGGTCGCCAGCGACAGTCGAGAATGATACTGGGCTCAGCACGCGCCAAGGTATCGAGCTGACGGCGGCTCTAGACTTCTCCAACGGCTTCACGGCGTCAGGCTCCTATACTTATACCGACTCGCGCGATGGCTCTGGCGTTACCGAAATCCGCCGCCCAAAGCATTCGGGCGTTATCAATCTCGCCTATGATTTCGAAGAAATCCCGCTGCGTTTGAATACAGACCTCATGCTGGTCGGCGAGGCCGACGACACCGATTTTGCGACCAGCACGAATATAAAGCTCCCTGGCTACGCGCTGCTCAACGCGGGCATCAACTATGAAGTGAGCGAGAACGTGGAAGTGTACGCGCGCGTACAGAACCTCCTCAATGTCTCGTACCAGAATGTACTCGGCTACAATAACGCCGGGCGCACATTCTACGTCGGCGCAAAGGCAAGCTTCTAAGCCATGGCGCTCAAAGCTCACCTTATAAAGTGGTGCGTGTTCCCAGTAAGCTTTCTTGCTGGGAACACGGTTCAGGCGCAAGACCAAGGCACCTTACCCACGCCACTGCCTCATGACCTCTCCGTCATGGGCATGTTTGAGCAAGCCGATTTGGTGGTCAAATCCGTTATGCTCTTGCTGCTCGCCTTCGCAATTGTCGCCTGGGTCATTTGGCTTGCCAAATGGTTCGAACTGATCGCTTGCCGCCGCGCGCTCAAAATAAGCCGAAAAGCACTCAGCAATGTTTCGTCGCTCACCGAAGCCGCGGCTCTCGAAACCGGCAGCAAGACCCATATCGCCCTACTGCTCGCGGCGGGCGAGCAGGAAGTTCGCCTCTCCGACATGCATGCGCTCGCAATAGGCAGTGAAGGGCTCAAGGAGCGGGTGCATTCGCGCCTTGCCCGCTTGCAGAGCGGCATTGGTCGCAAGCTGCAACGCAGCGTCGGGCTTCTGGCGACAATTGGTTCTACGGCGCCCTTCATCGGCCTTTTCGGTACCGTGTGGGGCATTATGAATGCCTTCATCGGCATTGCCGAAACACAAACCACCAACCTTGCTGTCGTAGCGCCAGGTATTGCGGAGGCACTTCTGGCCACTGCACTCGGCCTCGTCGCCGCAATCCCCGCTGTTGTGTTTTACAACGGTCTCTCGCGTAGCATCGCCAACTATAAGCAAAACCTCGCGGACACCGCCGCATTCATCGAGCGCCTCGTGTCGCGCGATCGCGACATGAAGCTGTCAGAAGCGCTCACACGCGAGGGGCATTCATAAGTGGCCGGGGGTCTTCGCGACAGTTTTGACGATAACGACGGCATCGAAGAAGTCGGAGAGATCAACGTGACGCCGTTTATCGACGTCATGTTGGTCCTGCTCATTATCTTCATGGTGGCTGCCCCAATGGCAACGGTGAATGCACCCGTCGACCTTCCTAAACTCAACAGCCAGAGCCAACCGACGACCGACAAACCAGTTTATGTCTCGCTTCAACTCGACAAGACCCTGCTTGTTGGCGAACAGCCTGTCGACAAGACAACGTTGAAAGCGGCGCTCGATCTGGCGACGGAAAACGACACCGAAAAACGCATTCTAATCCGTGCGGACCGCTCAATCCCCTATGGCGATGTGATCGTGGTCATGAACCATCTGCGCGCAAGCGGTTACAATCGCGTCGCACTCGTCGGTCTGGATGGAGCCAGCACGGCGCCATGAAACGCTCGCCACACACCATTGATCCGACCGCACAGTTTGACGCGGCAGACCTTCTGCGTTGGGTCGCTGCGGGTCTATTGGTAATCGGAGGAGGCGCTGCGGGGTTTGTTGCTGTGGAGCGCATGCCAAGCTCAAACCCTGGCATCATCGCCGAAGAAATCTCCAGCATCGAAGTTGTGTTTGAAACAGCCGAGCTCACTTCGCCGATTATCGAACCCGCTCTTGAGCCAGAGCCAGAGCCAGAGCCAGAGCCAGAGCCAGAGCCAGAGCCAGAGCCAGAGCCAGAGCCAGAGCCAGAGCCAGAGCCAGAGCAATTGGAGCCCCTATCTGCAAGTGCTGATGTGCCTGAAGAAGAAGATCTTCCGCCTGAAGATCCCATCACATCTGAGCCTGTCGCTGAGCCTATTCCAGAGCCAAAACTGGTGGACGTCCCTATGCCCGTCATGCGCCCGCCAGATTTGGTGGCACCCAAACCGCCGCGCCCGGAACGGGACGTGCCGAAAAGTGCTGCGCAAACCACAGCGCCAAGTCCGTCTTCTACGGTCGCGCCCGCCCGTGCTCCTGTCGCTGCAATGCCAACAGCCACGCAGGAAGCAAACTGGCAGGGGCGACTGGTCACACATCTCAATCGGAAAAAGACTTATCCTCGTGAGGCTCAAAGGTCGCGTCAGGAAGGTACTGTAGTTATGCGCTTCACGATTGACGCAAACGGCAGATTGGTCAACGCGACCATCGCTCAAAGCTCAGGCTTTGCAGCGTTAGATGAGGCAGCCGTTGCCCTCGTTCAGAAGGCCTCACCCTACCCTGCCCCACCAGAAGGTCTTAGCGCTGATAAGATGGCTCTGCGCGTGCCCATTACCTATGGACTTCGTTAGGCACAGAAAGACCGCCTTGCTTGCACGAAACGTGCAGGAGAGCTCGATCACCACCTGCCAAAGTGCCTCGGTTGCTCGGAAGTGCGGCCAGGAGGGGACAATGCGAACGATTTTACGCGGCGGAATAGCGATTGCTGCCTTTGCAGGCCTGTCTGTACCAGCCTTTGCGCATCATGCCCTCGGCGGTGAACTGCCCCTTGGATTTGCTGAGGGATTTATTTCGGGCCTTGCACATCCTGTCATTGAGATGAGCCACTTCGCTTTCGTCATCGCGGTCGGCATTTTGACCGCTGTTGCGCAAGGCACACTTTTGCTCCCGATCTGGTTTGTTGCCGGCACAATCGCGGCCTGTCTCCTCAATGCCGTCGGCCTTGAGGTTTCCTCGGCAACTTGGCTCGTCCCTATGAGCGCACTGGTGCTCGGCTTATTCATGGCCTCGGGCAAAGGCGACAACGGCCGCTGGCACCATGTCGTCTTCCTCGTCTCAGGCCTTTTGCACGGACTTGCCTATTCGCAGTCAATCATCGGTAGCGAAAACAACTCTCTCGTCGGCTACCTTATGGGCTTCGGCATCACGCAAACGCTCATAGCCGTCGGCGCAATGTTCGCAGCCTATTGGTTCTGGCATGGAGACCGGCTCTACGCGAACGCACGCGTTGTTGGTGGTGTATTGACCGGGATCGGCGTCACGGCGCTTTACCAGACCCAGATCTCTATGCTGTTTGCGACTGCCTAGGCGCATACCGGAGAGGTGGCGCTTTGCGACTGAGCAAACAAAGCAATTATGCGATCCGAGCGCTGATCTACTGCGCCGCAAACCCCAATGGTTTGAGCCGAATTCGAGACATCGGCGATGCCTTCGGCGTCTCCGAAATGTTCTTATTCAAGATCCTTGTCCCCATCGGCCGCAGTGGACTGCTTACCACTGTACGCGGGCGCAATGGCGGTGTGCGCTTGGGCGCTGCTGCTGATCAAATCACGGTAATGGACGTTCTTCGCGTAACTGAGGAAGATTTTGACCTCAGCGAATGCGTACGAGAACGCTGCGCGCACTGTCCTCTCACCACCCATTGCCGCTATGAAACAGCGCTCAGTGATGCTCTTCGCGCCTTCACCAAGGTTCTTGAAAGCTACACAATCGCAGATCTGGTCGCCGACCGAGACGCTGTCGTCAAAACGCTCGGCTTAACGGAGCCCAGCAAGCAAGACCGCGTGACTTGGACAACAGATAATTTAGCTGCGCGTACGTGAAACGCTGCATGTTTCGGGCAACAGGGTTTTCAAACATGCAGGAACCAAGGCCCTCACACGCCTACCAATATAGAAATCCTAACGTGAGGGCGAAATGATGCGGTCCATCATTCTGGCAATAATTGCATCCACCAGCTTGGCGTCAGCCGCCTATGCTGAAGACCCCGCGCGCATCATTTCAATACGCCAAGGCCTGATGCAACAAACCGCCTTTCTGTCCGCCCTTGCCCGTTCAACTGCTGATCTGGACGACGAAAGTAAAATCACCGAACTCTATGAAATGGGCATGGCAACGGCGCAGTCGCTAGAAGCGTTCGAGGTCATGTTCCAGGAAAATACTAACCTGCTGGGTGGTGCAGCACCTATCGACGGAGTGACGACAACCGCTGCGGCCGCAGTTTGGGACGACATCGAAGCCTTTCGTGCGCTTGTGCAAGACAGCGCCCAAAAGGCCCGAGCCGCTGCAGTAAGCTCCGATGTCGCGGCCTTCTCCAAGGCTTGGGAGTCTGTTGAAGCAACTTGCGCATCCTGTCACGAAGCCTTTGTTTTCTATGATCCTTTCGCTGCATTCTGAGGGCAAAACGGCATAACTGCCGAAAACCTGCAGAAAACGTGCAGGATTTAGCAATGCACTCTGGCCAGTGTTTCTCTCAAAGAATGCGAACAGCATCTGGGAGAGAGGCCTATGGGGAAGCATGCCCATTCGGACCATGATGACCACGATCATGGTCATCAACATCATCACGGCGCTCATGACCATGGGCATGACCATCATGGGCATGATCATCACGGCCATAGCCACAGTCACGGCCATAGCCATAGCCATAGCCATAGCCATAGCCATAGTCACAGTCACAGTCACAGTCACGACCATGATCATGACCACGATCACGATCACGACGGTCATTATCACTCCCACGCCTTTGGTCCGACCGAGCTCTTTCGCATCGGACTAACAGGCCTATGCGCACTGGCAGTTTGGCTTCAACTGCCTGACCACGTCTATCTCGATATCGGCGGCCAGATATTCCTGTCGTTCTCTTGGTACGGTCTGATCGGTTTGGCTATCGGCGGGCGCCCGCTCTTCGAAGAAGCTTGGGCAAGCCTCAAACGTCGCCGCATGACCATGGAACTGTCCATGTGCATCGCTGTGGTGGCGGCCGCATATACCGGCTACTTCCTTGTCGCGCTGATGATCACTTTCTTCGTGCTCATCGCAGAAGTACTCGAAGGCATGACACTGGAACGCGGCCGCAAGGCCATCCGTGACCTCATGGCCTTGCTGCCAAGCGAAGTGCAACTGCGTCGCGACGGCCAAGTTGTAACCGCCTCGATCGACGACATCGAAACCGGATCGGTTGTTGTGGTGGCCCCTGGAGCCCGCGTTCCTGTCGATGGACCGGTCATCTCGGGCAATTCCTTCATTGATGAATCCCGCATCACCGGCGAGTCCATGCCGGTCGAGAAAATGCCGGGCCACTTCGTCTATGCCGGCACAATCAACCAATCAGGCGCTCTAGAAGTTCGCGCTGAACGCATCGGTCGCGCCACCAGCTACGGCCAAATTCTTGAGACCGTAGAGGAGGCCGAACGCTCGCGTGCGCCCGTACAGCGCCTCGCCGATAAACTCGCAGGCTATATCGTCTACGTGGCCCTTGGCTTTGCAGCTTTTGAGTACTGGATTACCCAGGGCAATATCAGCGCAACCATCTCGGTCATCGTGGTTGCTGGTGCCTGTGGCGTTGCAGCAGGCACACCACTCGCCATCCTCGGTGGCATTGGTCGCGCCGCGCAGAATGGAGCGATCATTAAGGGCGGTATCCACCTCGAAACATTGGGTAAGGTCGATACGGTCGTCCTCGACAAGACTGGAACCCTGACGTTCGGCAAACCCGAAGTTACCAAGGTCCTCCCACACAATGGCGCCAACCTTGAAGACATACTGCGCGCCGCCAGCACAGCTGAAGCACTTTCCGAGCACCCGCTTGGCAAGGCCATCATCAGCTACTCGGCCGAACGCAAAATTGTGCCGGGAGATGCAAGTAAGTTCCGTTATGAACCAGGCCTCGGCATTTCGGCACGCGACGCCCAAGGCCTAATTCTGGTGGGCAATGCCAAATGGCTTGCCGCCAACAATATCGCCCTCGACATTGCGGAGGACGAGTACGTCGCCTCCCGCATTTACATTGCACGCGAAAACACCCTCATCGGGCAAATCCTAGTCGAAGACCAAATGCGCCCAGAAGCGCGTCGGGCAATCGACAAGCTGCGCTCGATGAACATCGATGTTCAACTCCTGACTGGCGACACTGCACCAGTCGCTCGTCAGGTTGCGTCCGAACTCGGTATCGACGCTGTGGAAGCAGGCCTCCTGCCGAGCGATAAGCTCAAGCGTATTCAAGCTATCAAGCAGTCAGGTCGCGTCGTAGCCATGGTTGGTGACGGCGTAAATGACGCCCCTGCCCTTGCGACCGCTTCCGTTGGCATCGCAATGGGTTCAGGCACAGAGGTGGCTCGCGAAAAAGCGGACATCGTTCTGCTTGGCAATGACCTGATGCGCTTTGCCGAAACCGTTCATGTTGCCCGCCGCACGCGCCGCATCATCTGGTTCAACTTCGCCGGCACTGTGCTGGTCGACATTTTGGGCATTGCCGCCGCCATGCTGGGCTGGATCGGCCCCGTAGAAGCTTCGCTCATCCACACAGGCTCTGAGCTTGCATTCATCCTCAACTCCGCGCGCCTCGTTCCGCGCCAAACGATGCTCAAGGGCATCGAGACGGCCAAGACGGGCATCGCCACCTGGCTCCCAGCACGCCAGCACTAAACTCCCCCTCCCCGACGCTCCAACGCCCGCCGCAACACCAGTGGCGGGCGTTACTTTTTCTCGCGTCCGTCCAAAAGAAAAAGGCCGACAGGACAAGCCTGTCAGCCAAAGTGATCACCAAGAAGCGCCGAGGAGAAGCTCGTGGTGTATTGCAACCACATTGGCCCAGACTTGGAATTTAAACCTGCATAAATGAGCAGGTTTTCTGGCATAAACCTGACGGAATTGGCAGGTTTAAATTTGGTCCATGTTCAGCATCCGGCGGGCCTCCTCCAGCGTCACGTCACACCCATGCAACGCTCTTGGCGCCTGATCAGCGAGGGCGACCAGCGTCTCAGCCACCAAGGGAGCTGGAGTGAGCGTGTCGCGCGCAACGGCGCTAATTGCGCCCCGACCGGATGCGCGAATTTCCGCCTGCATATCGGTATCGACCATGCCGGGGCTAAGAGCGGCAATAAAGGCCTTTTTCCCAAGTTCTAGCGCCAGCGCTTTCGTCAACATGGAGAGCCCGGCCTTGCTCACGCAATATGCACTCCAGCCCTCCACTGCATGGCGAGCAGCGCCGCTTGAAAGCAAAATTATCCGCGGATCTGGCGACAAAAGCGGTAAAGCGTGCCTAACGGCGCGTGCAGCACCGAGCAGATTGGCGTGTATGATCCTCTCCCAATCATACTCGGAGATGTCCGAGAACAGCGCGAGTGGTTCGATAGTCCCGGCGTTGTAAATGAGCGTCCGAATGCTCCCTGCAAATCCAACTGTTTGCCGGTAGGCCTCGTGAATACTGGCAGGCTCTTCCGCATCCACCTGCACAGCGAGCGCGCAATGCCCCGCCAAAGTGAGCTCTGTGACAACTCCCTCGACGGCCTTAGGGTTTCGGCATCCAAAAACAGTGGAGTGCCCTTGCCGCGCCGATTGGACCCCAGTGGCAAATCCAATTCCACGACTAGCGCCCAATACAAAAACGGCACCGGAAGATCCGGTGCCGTTTTCATTCATCATTGAGGAATTAGTCAACTTTTCTCAAACCGAAACTATGCACGAGGCGCTTGTGAGCAGGAACATGATCCCCGCTCCCACGGGTCCCTGGTTCGCCATCGGCGAGGCTGATGATCAGCGATTTCTTCACGCCAAACACAGCGTCGCTGGTGAGATACTTGTCACCGTCGATAAAAAGGTGCGTGACGAGCGTTTCGAAACCGTCCTTCCCAATCATGAAGTGGATGTGCGCTGGTCGGTATGGGTGACGCGAGGTCGCCTTGAGCATATCGCCAACTGGACCATCATCTGGAATTGGGTAGAACGTCGGCACAATCGACCAGAACGTAAAGCGACCGTCAGCATCGGTGCGGAAGCGGGCCCGCAGATTTTCAATCTGACCGGGCTTCTGCACATCGTAGTAGCCGTCATCATCCGACTGCCAAACGTCGACCCAAGCATCGGATAGTGGCAGACCATCAGCAAGGACTTGGCACTCGGCATACATTGGAACGCCTGGGGTACCCTTGGCGATATCTGAACCGTGTGCGGACTCCGCTAGTGGCGGCACGTAGAATGGCCCAAGAACGGTGGTCTCTGTAGCCCCATCTGCATCTGGGTGGTTCACGGCGTCCACGAACATCGACAGGCCGAGCGTATCCGAGAGCAGAATGAATTCCTGCCGCTTGTCGTCACACATCTGACCAACGCGGCTCAGAAACTGGATGCCGATCATCCATTCGTCAAAGCTCAGTTGCGTGTCCTCAGCAAACGCATGCAAGTGCTTGACGAGAGACTCCAAAACTTCACGGAGACGAGGATTTTCTGTTTCGGTGAAGCTGGCGATCACCTGTTCGGTGATCGCTGCAAGTACGGGATTAGATGAGATCATTTGGACCGACCCTCCTTATCGGCAATGAAGAGCGTCCTGCGGGTTGGAAACAGGTGAATACCCGTGCGTAGGGAGAAATTACCCCAGATCCCCTTTGGAGCGAGCAGCATAACGGCGATACCGAGTGCGCCCAGAACCAAGAGATACCACGGGCCGAACCCAGACATTGCATTGCGCAAAAGGACGAAAAGAATGGCTCCGATGATCGGCCCTTCAATGGTGGCGAGACCACCAATCACCACGATGAAGATGATGTAGGCCGTCCAATCGAGCAGCGAGAAGGCAGCATCAGGCGAAATACGCGAGGCCTGCAGGAAGTAAATCGCCCCAACGAGGCCCGCACCGAACGCCGCAAAAACGTAAACTGCAAATTTGATGCGCGTGGTCGTCACACCAACGCTCTGCGCTGCCACTTCACCGTCTTTGATGGCGCGTAGAGCTAGACCGATGCGCGAGCGCAGCAAGTAATAGCTCCCAGCGACCACAAGGGCGATGGTGAACAGTGCGGCCCAATAGATGATGATTTCGCGTGCTGCGGCGGAACGAACACCAAAGAGTTCAGCCACAAAATCCATACCGAACATGTTGCCTGTGGCCGAGCGTGGCAGCGACGTACCCGTACCGCCCCCCAGCTCGCGCCATTGCGCCAGTACAAGGCGGAACACTTCGGCGACGACCCAGGTGACAACAGCAAAGTAAGCACCTTGCATGCGGAAGACGAGCGTGCCGACCGGAACCGACAAAAGCGCAACAACGAGCGCGGCCGTGGGAATTGCCAGCAAGGGATCAACGCCACCGATGATTATAAGCGCGAAAAGCGCATAACCACCCAAACCCACAAAAGCCTGCTGACCCACGGAAATCAGGCCTGCGTAGCCTGCCATAAGGTTCCAGCACAGCGCCAGTGCGGCAAGTAGGAACACAAGGATCATATCCTGCAGCATAGAGCGCGAGACGATTGCCGGAGCAAAGATCAGCGCGACCAATGCGATCAAGGCAACGATCATGAAGATACGCGAGGTCTTAGTCGCGACGTTAACAGTGTAGCGCGAAGCGTCGATCGCGGGGCGTGACGCATTAGATTGAATATCGGTCATGATCTTACTGCTTCGGGAACAGGCCACGGGGACGCAGAATGATGAAGACGAGGAACACGAGGTGGCCCGCCAAGATCTGCCATTCGGGGTTGATACGGGCGCCAATAGCCTGCGAGACACCTAGGATCACGCCACCAGCCAATGTCCCCCAAAGACTGCCCAAGCCACCGATAACAACAGCTTCGAAGGCAAACAGGAGACGAGCAGGACCAACGCTTGGATCGAAGTTCGAGCGTATGCCCATAAAGAACGCCGCGATGGTGAGAACAACAAAGGAGATACCCATTGCCACTGCGAAGACGACACGCGGGTTCACGCCCATCAGCTGGACGACTTCGGTGGAGTCAGATGTCGCACGCAGACGACGGCCCAGCGCCGTGCCGTAGAAAATGTAGCTCAAAACACCCAAAACCGCGACGGCAACAGCAAATGTCAGAAGTGGGATGACACCGAGGTTCAAGCCCAAAATGTTGACGGACTGCGTCTCGATAGCACCCAAAGACAGCTTGCGACTATCCGCACTGAACGCGACGAGAAGGCCGTTCTGAACCAAGATTTGCAGACCGAACGTGACGAGCAATGGCAGAAGAATATCGTCGCCAAGGGTCCGGTTCAGAAGAAAGCGCTGCAAAGCCCAACCGAGCGCGAAAGCGAACGGCAGCAGGATCAGAAGCGCAACAGGCAGTGGTAGGCCAAGAGCCGTCACCATTGCCAAAAGCACGAATGCGGCCAGAACGATCAGATCGCCGTGGGCGAGATTGATCAGGCGCATCACGCCGAAAATCAACGAGAGGCCGGCTGCATAGAGAGCGTATAGCCCCCCGAGCAAAATGCCCTGCACGATTGTGTTGACGTAATCCATGCTTAGTTCCCGAAATAGGCCGCGAGAATTTGCGAACGATCAAACTCGTCAGCACGGCCAGCAAGGCTGACCTTCCCCTCGAGGAAACAATAAATGCGATCAGCGGCCGACAGAGCGGCGTTCAGATCCTGCTCAACAATGACGATTGTGGTCCCGCGCTTCTTGATCTCACTGATCGCTGCGTAGACGTCTTTGACAGCTGCAGGGGAAAGCCCGAGACTGATTTCGTCGCAGAGCAGGACGCGAGGGTTGGTGATCAGTGCGCGGCCGATGGCAACCATCTGCTGCTGGCCACCGGAAAGGGTCGGCGCCAGCTGATCAGCGCGCTCGGCTAACAGCGGAAACAATTCGCAAATGGTCTCGTAGCTCCAGCCACGTTCGCCACTCTTGCCGTTCTCGCCCATACGGAGGTTGTCCGAAACGGAGAGCGTTGGGAAAAGGCGACGCCCTTCTGGAACCAGCGCAATTCCTTGCTTGACCATGTCATAGGCTGGCTTGCCCGAAACAGACTGGCCATCCAACATGATCTGTCCCTTTGCCGGGATCAGACCAGAAAGTGCCTTTAGAAATGAAGATTTGCCAGCGCCATTTGCGCCGATGATGGCAACCGTTTCACCTTCATTGATATGAAAATCGACGCCGAATACGGCCTGGAAGTCGCCATAGAAAACTTCCAGGTTCTTTGTCTCTAGTACTGCAGTCATGCTGCTGCCTCATCATCAATACCGAGGTACGAGCGGCGGACGACCGGATCAGACATTACGGCGTCAGGCTTTCCGTCAGCAATTTTGCGGCCAAACTCGAGAACGATCAGGCGATCTACAACCGAGAGCAGCGCATGTACGACGTGTTCGATCCAGATGATCGTGACGCCGGTTTGATGCAGCTGCTGAATGAACGCCACCAGCTCGTGACATTCTGCTTCAGTCAGACCTCCCGCTATTTCGTCGAGCAGAATAAGATCAGGTTCTGTTGCCAGAGCACGCGCCAACTCAAGGCGCTTGCGGTTGAGCAGGGTCAACTTACCGGCCAAAGTATTGGCATGGGCGGCAAGACCAGTCTGTTCCAGTATGGAAGCACACAGAGCTTCCGAACTCAGCGCACGCGACGCGCGACCGTACTCCGCGGCAACCAAAAGATTTTCGAAAACAGTCAGAGTTTCAAATGGGCGGGGAATTTGGAACGAGCGCCCTACCCCGGCCACACAACGATCGGGGACTGACACCTTGGTCACGTCCTTATCGCCGATAGTGATGGTGCCCGCATCAGCGGTCACCACCCCCGTTATCAAGTTGAACAAGCTCGACTTGCCAGCACCATTGGCGCCGATAATGCCGAGAGCTTCACCACGTGCAACATTGAGGTCGATATTGTCGGCCACAACGACTGCACCAAAGCGCTTAGTAACGCCGGCAAGTCGTAAGATCATTCTATTTACTCGATAATTTCCATTACGCCTGCTGCCGGAATTTCCGGATGCGCGGAGTTTTCAACGATGACGAGATCATATGCGCCATCCTTCAGACGCCACTGACCACCGACCAGCGGGGTCTTGGAGACGTTCTTGGCAACAGCTGGCGGCAGACCTTCAGCGCCGAAGTCGACCTTACCAACGACGGTATCGAGTTCGGTTTCAGCGACAGCTGCAGCAAGGGCGTCTGGATCAAAAGGATCTTCAGCACGCTTGATCGCATCAACACCGACTTCAAACAGAGCGTGAATGAAGCCTGTTGGCTGGGTCCAAGGACGACCGGTTTCACCGACATAACCATCTGCCAGCTCCTTGGAGCTTTCACCGGTTAGCGACGACGAGAATGGATGGTTTGGCGACCACCACACTTCGGTCGACAGATTGTGACCAAGATCGCCAAGTGCATCGACTGCAACCGGGAACAGGGTTGCCTTTGCGGTGGTAACGACCTTTGGCTTGTAGCCCTGCTGATTTGCTTGCGTCCAGAACGTGGTAAAATCTGGCGGAATGACAACGCCGGTTACGATCTCTGCGTTGGCTGCCTTAAAGGCACCGATCTGCGCGGTAAAATCGTCAGACAGGTTCTGGAAACGACCTGGGTCGGTGATTGGGTAACCTGCAGCGGCCATGGCTGGCGGCAGGCCGTTAACCGCATCACCCCAAGCATTGCCGTCTGCGTCGTTCGGGAACAGCCCCCCAACACTCTTGTTGGTGTCGACCTGATTCCACATCGCCTGGAATGTGGTGATGATGTCTTCGAGACCCCAGAAGAAGTGGTAGGTGTAATCGAAGGATTCCCACGCAGCCGGATCACCCGGGTTCGCCTGGCGTTCAATGAACCACGGCTGCCACGGTGCAATTGTGGAAATGCACGGAATGCCTTCGATTTCGCACTGGGCGGATACGGGGTTGGCTGTTTCTGGGGTCGAGGCAACAACGATAAGCTGAACTTCGTCATCCACGATCAGTTCGCGTGCAACTTCCGACGCACGGTTCGGGCTCGACTGGCTGTCACGAACGATAATCTCGACGTTCACCTTGCCAGATGCGGTTTCAATGCCGCCTGCGAGGAGCTCGTTAACCTGGGCGATAACGTATTCGTCTGCCTCAGCGAAGGCAGCAAGCGGACCAGTCTGCGGCGTTACATAGCCGATCTTGACGGTCTGCTCTTGCGCAAACACACCCGGAGCCATCGCTGCGACTGCGACAAGCGACGTGGCTCCCAAGAAAAAGCGGCGGCGAATGGACGCCGTATGCACGAGTTTGGACATTGAAGTTCCTCCAGGATGACCTCACAGCAAGCCTTATTCCCGAGCATGCTCAGGCTGTTATTTTCGGTGCTGTCGGGGGGAATGCTAAACGCGTCTCAACTGTTCATCCTGCCAGTAGAGACGCAGATTTTTGCACGAAACGCGCAGACTAGTTCCGTTTCGAACGGCGATATGCTGCTGGTGTCGTGTCCAGATGACGGCGGAACAGTCGAGTCAGGTGCTCCTGATGTGAAAAGCCACATTCGTAGGCTATTTCAGCAATCGACATGGTTGACTTTTCGAGCAAGTTTCTTGCACGATCTATGCGCAACTTGATCAAAAACTGATGAGGGGGCATTCCCAATTCGGACCGGAACATTCGCGCAATATGGCTTGGGCTACGATTGGTCGCTTCCGCAACGTCACTCAGATTGATCGTTGAGTCCATGTTGTTCGACATATAGTCGATCGCCTCTGAGAGAGCTGGCGTTACGCGAGAAACGTTCAAAATGCCGTTGCTTGGCTTAAGCTTAGCATTCGAGTGATTGCGTATCAGTTGCGCGGCGATAGCACGCGACAGGTAGTCTGCGAACATGCCGGAAGCTGTACTGTCGTCTTCGAGCGCAAATGCAGTCGCCTCAATCAACGAGCGCAAGGTTGGGTTCTGAATGACATCAGAATTGATAATCACCTTGCTGGGGTCGTTCTCTGCGATGTCCGCAGCGACTTCTTCGATAACAGCACGACGGACATAGACGTGTGCGGTTTCGACACTCTCTTTCAAATTGATGCCAAACTCTTCACCCGACGAAATCAAGTGAATGGATCCCGCAGGAACCGTTCGCGCCCCGATCTTCCGGTCTAAGATATTCTCGATCTCGACCGGACCATTGCGATGTAGGACCAACAGCTGATCGCGCGCTGGGCCAAAAACGCCTTCAAAAGGACGCTCGCATTGCACGGACGCAAAGACTGATGTCCAGTCTTTCCCATTGCTGGTGGAACGAAAGTTCACACCAGGAAGGGATAACATCCCATGCGTTTCCTCAATGCCGAAAGGCCTAGTCAAATACATATTAGTCTCTCCCACTTCTGAAGGTCGGACTTTTCGTCTTCTTGCCCTTCAGGGCCTTGAGCCAAGGCACTCTCGGCGCCGCACCTTAAGCGAGACCCGATCAGCATTTTCCAGCCCACCACTCGATCCCTTTTTGAACGCTCAACCGAGCGCTCTAACGCACTGGACGAAGTGGCTATGGACTGCTTTAAATGCTGGCTGACGCATGTCGACGAGACCGCGTACTGCTACGCTGCCCCTCCTCCAAGGTTACATCAGCGACAGATCGTTAGACGCCTTAGGTGGCGGAACCGATGATGTAATTAATGCATTCGCCAGAGGCTGCCGCAAGATGATCTGAGCGATATGCGAGTTTTGTTGACATAACGCACAAGATGCGGCGTTGACGAGCGCGGATCTGGGCATCAATTGGTCAAAAAACGGCACAAAACAACTATTTTTCTACCGCTCGAAATAATCACGCAATCGTTGTAAACGGGCATGCATCAA
The DNA here is from genome assembly GCF_016461625.1 of Devosia sp. MC532. NCBI lineage: Bacteria > Pseudomonadati > Pseudomonadota > Alphaproteobacteria > Hyphomicrobiales > Devosiaceae > Devosia > Devosia sp. MC532. The sequence continues at coordinate 44,209 of NZ_JAEMNZ010000015.1, forward strand.
AAGCGGTTATGCACAAAGCTATCATGACTAACGCTCTCATATTTCAGGGTGTTTTCGGTTAGTATCGCTGTGCAAAACAGAACAAAATCATGAAAAACAGGGCGCGACCGGTACGCGACTTTAGTCGCATACCAGCTTCACACTGTAAAAACCTGTGGTGGACGGTTCGAGCTGAGTCGCGCTTTAGGTCATAACGACACGTGCAACGGGCGTCACCAGAGCCGATTTCATAACCGCGTCCACAGCTCTGGTGCGGCGTCACCTGGCAAGCGACCAAAGCAACGTTGGTAATACTCGCCATACGTTGCGCGCTCCACCTCATCACAGCGGTTGAGGAATGAGGTGTGAAATGCGAAGTCCAGATCGCCAAATACGCGCAGGTTCTGCGCCCAAGAGATGACCGTTCGCGGCGACATCACCACGGATACATCGCCCTGCGTAAAACCGCTGCGCGTAAGATTTGCCATGCGCACCATCTGCAACAAGACCGAGCGGTGCGGTTCGTCTGCCATCCAATTTTGCTTACTTAGTACTACGTTAAGCTCCGCTTCTTCCGAGAGGTAATCGAGACGGGCCACAACGTTCCAGCGGTCAAGCTGGGCTTGGTTAAGCTGCTGGGTGCCGTGATAGAGCCCTGTCACATCCCCCAGACCAACGGTGTTGGCCGTGGCGAACAGACGGAAGTAAGGGTTGGGCGGAATGACCTTGTTCTGATCCATAATGGTCAGCTTGCCGTCAGCTTCCAAAATGCGCTGGATCACAAACATGACGTCTGGACGGCCAGCATCATACTCATCGAGGATCAGCACAACCGGCCGCTGATAGCACCAAGGCAACAGCCCTTCGCGGTAATCTGTGACCTGCTTCCCGTCCCGGAGAACGATGGCATCCTTCCCTATCAAGTCGATACGCGACACGTGACTATCGAGGTTGAGGCGAACACAGGGCCAATTAAGACGTGCAGCCACCTGTTCGATATGGCTCGATTTTCCCGTGCCATGACGCCCCTGCAGCAGAACACGCAAATTGTCCCGGAAACCAGCCAGGATGGCCATCGTCGTCGACGGATCGAACTGATAGCCCGGATCAACGGTCGGCACGTGCTCGTTACCTGTCGAAAAGGCAGGAACCGTCCCATCGACATCAATCCCAAACGTATGGCGAATGGACACTTCTGTGTCTGGCTTTGCCAAAGTGAAATTGTCTTCGCTCATGAACTCGGCTGCAACTTAGAGATGACGATATTGCCATCTTCGATATGAACCGGAACCGGGTCGAGCCAGCAATTCTGAGCGGCACCTGCTACACCAAATCCGTCTTCAATCCGGAATTCGGCGAAATGCATGGTGCAGCGAATTCGGCTGCCATCTTCGTTCAAAAAATGGCCTGCACGGTGGTTCAGCGGCGATGAATAGTGCGGACAAATGTTGAGATAGCCGTAGACGTGCTCGTCCCGCCGAACAACAAACATGGAGAACACGGTCGTTCCGCGGCCAAAGACATATTCCTTTGCCTTGCCGTTCCCGACGTCTTCGAGGCGGCCTAAAACCGTTCCGGGCATGGGCGCTCGCGGCCGTGTGCGCCATAGGTTTGGATCGGGCTGCGAAAGTGCGTCAGCCATTGCGGGCCTCTGGCTGGCCCAAGCCCCAATTAAACTGCTCAAGAGTGTAGGAGGCGAAGATACCTGCCTTCATATATTCGTCTTGGGCCAAGAAGGCTTCGACAACAGCTTTGGTCTCCGCTTCAATGACCAGCATTGAGCCATGCATCTGTCCATCAGCGTTCAACAGCGGCCCACCGACATGCACCGTCAATGGGTGGCCGTGATTGCGTAGGAAGGCCCGATGAGTATCGCGAAGCGCCAAGCGTGTGTCGAGGACACCCGGTTTATCAAAGGCGTGAAAGCAAAAATATGCCATTGTCAGACCTTACGGCTCCCGACCTTCATAGGCAGCCTGAAGCATCTCACGGATACCTTCACGCATTACCGGACGAGGATTGAAGTACGGGTTTTCCATTGCAATATCAGCGACCTTTTCGAGGTCTGCCTCGCTCACGCCCATTTCCTTAAACGAGCGCTTGCTTGCGCAAACTTTCATAAGGGCATAAAGGCCTCTAGGACCATCATCGGCCTTCAGAGCGCGCGCAATGGCGGCCATAGCTTCAGGCGCAGCTTCACGATTGTAGGCAGCGGTATAGGGCAGCATCAACGCATGCACATCTGCATGGTTGAGGTTCAGAGTGCCGCCCAGCGAGTGGCAGATCTTGTGGTGAATAGCCATGCCCACCGAACCAAGGCAGATGCCAGCAAACCAAGCGCCGTAAAGCGCATCACCGTGCGCCTCCAGATTGCTCGGATCGTCCATAAGCTTCGGTAGAGCAACGCCCAAAGCCCGAATGGATTCTTCGGCCATCATGGAGATAATCGGGTTGCGATCACGGGCATAAAGCCCTTCCATCGAGTGGGCGATTGCGTTGAGGCCTGACGGTCCCGAAATGAACCTCGGCATCGTGACCGTCAGCTCGGGATCATAAATTACCGTTTCGGGCAGGACTTTCGGGCTAGACAGCGTCGTTTTTCGACCCATTTCGGTCTGACCCAAAATAGGCGTCATCTCCGAGCCGGCAAACGTGGTCGGCACGATCAGCTGCGGCAGGTCTGTGCGATAGGCGATGGCTTTAGATAGGCCTGTCGTCGAGCCGCCGCCAATTGCCAAGCAACCATCTGCGCGCACCGAACTGACCGCCTGCAAGGCCGACTCTGTCACTTCAGTTGGCGTGTGCATGACGGCGCCGGGATACATAATCCCAGCGCGGCCACCGATGGTTTTGGCGATCTCAGCGGCAAGCTGAGATTGATCGGGTGTGGACAGCACGATGGCGCGCTTGATGCCCAGACGTTCTAGTTCTTCGCCAACGCGCGCCCGCGCCCCGGCCCCGAAAATGACACGCGAAGGATTGGCGTTATATACAAAGTCCATAGTGCTCTCCTGTGGTGCGATCAACGCTCGTAGTGGGGAGGCATTTTCGAGTCATAATTGACCCAAACCGATTTTGGCTGCGTGTATTCGCGCATGACTTCAAAGCCCATTTCGCGACCATAGCCACTTTCGCCAACCCCGCCGAATGGCGAACCAGGGTGGACGATCTTGTAGCAATTGACCCAAACCATGCCGGCGTGAATGTCTTGGGCAAGCTTATGAGCACGGGTGAGGTTCTGCGTCCAAAGACCGGAACCCAAACCGTATTGAACGCCATTAGCGATCGCCAATGCTTCTTCGTCGTCTTCAAAAGTGGTGACCGTCACAAACGGACCAAACACTTCCTCTTGGCTCACGCGATCGGTGGGCTTCGCGCGCACGATTGTGGGCTCAACGAAGTAGCCGTTTGCTAGGTCTTCACGATCAGGCTGCTTGCCGCCGGTGATGATTTCACCACCCTCGTCCTTGGCAACCTGACAGAACTGTAGCACGCGTTCTTGGTGCATCTTGGACGTCAGAGGGCCCATTTCGGTCTGGGGATCCAGCGGATCGCCAAGGCGAATGGATTTCGCCAGCTTGGTGAAACCGTCGAGGAACTCGTCAGCTACCGATTTGTGCAGGATGAGGCGCGAACCCGCGATGCAGGCCTGGCCCTGGTTATGGAAAATTGCGAAGGCAGAACCGCCGATGGCAGCCCGAACATTGGCATCACCAAAGACAATATTTGGGCCCTTGCCGCCCAGCTCGAGCTGGACCTTCTTGAGGTTACCAGCCGAAGACTGGACGATGCGGCGGCCAGTAGCCGTTGAGCCGGTGAAAGCGATCTTGCCAACATGAGGATGCTCAGCCAGACGCTGACCAGCGGTGTGGCCATAGCCGGGAACAACGTTGACGACACCTGCTGGGAAGCCAACATCGCGCATCAACTCGGCGATACGCAACGTGCTCAGCGGCGTCAGTTCACTTGGTTTAATAACAATGGCATTACCAGCGGCAAGAGCGGGTGCCATCTTCCAGCTGGTGAACATGAGCGGGAAGTTCCATGGCACGATCTGACCGACCACACCGATTGCTTCGCGCTGAACGTAATTAAGGAAGCCCGGATAGACTGGCGGGACGAAACCTTCCAGCTTGTCAGCCATGCCGCCGAAATAGCGGAAGCAGCGCGATGTGCGCGGCACATCCAGCTTGCGCGCATCGCGCACAGGATGGCCGGTATCAAGCGCTTCAAGTTGGATTAGCTCTTCCGCATTGGCCTCAATCGCGTCGGCCAACTTGAGCAGGAGGTGCCCGCGTTCAGCGGCATCGGCACGGCCCCAGGCCTTTTGAGCTTGTTTGGCGGCTGCGACGGCAACATCAACGTCTTCCGCACGTGCCTCTGCGATTTCGCAAATGACTTCGCCGGAGAACGGGTTGAAAACAGGGATCGTGCCTTTGGCGATGCCGTCGACGAATTCACCGTTAATGAAGAGCTTGGTTTGCACTGGTCGCACCGATGTTTCTGAGCGTGTTGGAAAAACGGCCGCCCCAGTACTGAGGCGGCCGCAGGGCGGAAGTGGGAGCAACCACCCGTTCGTTAGAACTCAACAGCCACATCAGGGGCCATGCCCTGACGGATGAGCTCAGGAATCTTGGGCGAACCGTTTTCCCACACCAAGAGCATCGAGCGCTTGGCCGAGAAGCCCTGGTGACGAATGTCAGCTGGCATACAGCAGCAATCGCCTGGCTTCATGTTGATCACCGCGCGTGGACGACCGGTTGCGCCGTCCTTTACGTTCCAAGTGATGTCGTCGGTCAACTGAATGAACCATTCGCAACGGTCGTTACCGTGCTCAACGGGAAGGATGTATTCTTCCGAAGTTGGGCAGAACAAGCTGTCCTTTACCACCGAACAAACAGATGGGTTCCAGGTCACGTCAGAGCGCGACAGATAACCAAACAGATTGTAAGCCGAAACTTCGTGCTCGAAGCCAGGTGCAGCGTGAACTTCTGGCTGATCCTGCGGTACGTCAGCAAACATGCGATTGACTGGGTAGCCATTGCCGTCGGTACGAACCGGAGTATCACCCGGTAGGCCAACCATACGGCGTGCAGTCACGCGCTCGCGGCTAACAGCTTCGTCGTTGTCACCGTTCTTGATACCCCATGGAACACCGGTTTCCATTGGCGCCGCAAACGGATCGTACCCCTCATTGGTCCAGTCCGAGACCATCTGCTTGAAGATGTCCATAAGCTTGTCGGCCTTAAAACGCTCGACAAAATCACGACCAGCTGAGGTGTAGGCCTCGTTGGTGGAGCCCAGGAACATATCGACTTCACCATAATAATTGGTGGTGCCGAAGACCTGGTCAAAGTTTACAGTGCCATAGAAGAAGCCCCAAGCCACGTCACGCATCAGCGCGCGCAGGAAGGCGTCTGCTGGCATCGTGTGCACGCCATTCGGAGTGTTCACGTAGCAGAAGTACTCGTCACGATGGAATTTGAACGAGCCAGCCTGGAAAGATTTATAACCAGTAACGTTGTCAGCCGGATTGACGGCATAACCACCAGTGATGGGAAGACCGCGCGGATTGCTGATCTCGCCTTCGCTGCTATCAAAGCCTTCTTTCATAGCCATTTTAGGATCTCCTCTTCCGGCCTTACTTCTGGCAGAACTGCGCCCACTTATGCTGGGTCACGGCGCCGTCGATGGTCTGAATGATGATGGTGCAGGTTTCAGCTGCTGACAATTTATAGGCGCAGCCAACGGGCAGCATGGCCATGTGACCACGGCTCAGCACCACATAACCCATCGCTTCACCGATAGGCTGGCCCTGCACAATCACAGCACCTTCGCTCTCAGGATCGACAACAGCATCCGGATCAGTGAGCTTGATGAAATCGACACGAACCTTGCCGTCCATAGCAATGACGAACTCATCATGCGCGGCAGAGTACCAAGGAGATTCGCCTTCGGCCTTGGCAGATTCAATGACGTATTCAAAATTCTTTGCGACAGCTACACGCTCATAAGGCGCTGATTTCGCAGCAACTTCAAACATGTTCGAAAATACGTAGCGCTTCGGATCATCATCAATGGCGGTGATCCCGCCTTTTTTGTACGAGTGGATCGAGCCGAACTCTGTGGTGTACTGTGCCACGCCACACTCTCCTCTGTTTGTATCAGGTGTTAACCTTCCATCTACGAGTTGTATTTCGAGTACACCTTTTGAGCCTGCACAAAGCTGCCAAGCTTCTGCGCATTCCGAGCCAAATGCCGCCCCTTCACGCTGACAAAACTGTTACAATTGAAGCGGTTGGAGGAAGCGATGACAGACGGCGAAATCAGATCCACGATCCTGAAGCGCGACGACAAGGGCGCAGTGCGAAACGGCGCCGAATGGCTCGCCTTATGGTCCGACCCATCCTCCATGATGAGCCGCGCTGAAAAATCCGACGCCAAGGCGCACGACCGGCATCGTCTCGATTTGGCGCAACAATTGGCCGCCTCGGCGCGCTCGCTTTCAGGACGTGACGATCTCGACATTCAAGTCGTTGGCGACGACGGCGTGTATACAGGTCTGAAGGCAAGCTTGGGTGAGCTGACCGACGAAAACATGCCCGCGCTTCGCGGCCGCGTCGATTCAGTAGCGCTATTTATAGCGCACCATGACGCGCAAATTCATGCCGCCCTCGCTCCTCCCGATCCAAACGAGCGTCGTTTGTTCGACCTACTGGAGCTCGTACGTTGCGAGTCCTTTGGCGCAGAGCGTCTGCCAGGTGTTGCTGAGAACATTGTTGCTAACCACATTGATCGCCTCTCTCGTCTCGACATCATGGGCGCCCACTTAGCAGCTTTGGTTCCGCTCGAAGAGGCGATCCGGATGGTGGTTGGCGACGTCCTGAATGGCCGCAACGAAGCGTCAATTCCCACCTCTGGCTTCTGGATGTGGCACCGTTGGATGCACCAGCGTTTGCCCGCCCAACTCGCCAAGTTGCGCGAGACGATGGGCGATCAGCAGGACTACACCTTTGCAGCCAAGTGGTTCTTACAGACGCTTTACGAGGCTCTGCAGGGTCGCGGCGACGGCCCAACCCGCCGCGAGATCAGTAACCGCAGTGGTGGCGGCGATGAGGAGGAAGAGCTCGAACACGGCGGCACCCAGACCGATGAAGACAACAGCTTTGAGCCTGGCCCGGAGGCTTTGGTTTCCGACGAGAAGCTGGATGCGTTACCGATCATCGATTTCATCCCGCCGCCCCGACCTCCTGCATACAGGCCCTATACAGACTCTCACGATCGCATCGCCCGCGCAGACGAACTCGTGCCGCAACAAATTATGCGGCAAGCGCAAGATTCGCTGGAACAAAAGCGCTCCGCCAATAAGCGGGCTATGGCCCGTCTTGTTACCCAATTGCAGCGCCGGCTCATGGCTAAACAAACGCGGTCTTGGGCGTTTGACCTCGAAGACGGGCTCATCGACGCCTCTCGCCTTGACCGCGTCATTGTCAATCCGGGCTTCGCTGACGCCTACAAGCAGGAAGAAGAGTCTCAGTTCCGGGATACTTGCGTTACACTCCTCATCGACAACTCCGGCTCTATGCGCGGCAAGACCATTGAACTCGCCTGCATGGCATCTGACCTGATCTGCGCGGCGCTGGAGAATTGCTCGGTGTCGACGGAAGTTTTGGGTTTCACCACTCAAGGATGGAAGGGCGGTGCCGCAGCCCAAGATTGGATGCGTGCTGGTCGCCCGGCCAATCCTGGCCGCCTAAACGGTCTCCTCCACATCATCTACAAAAGCGCTGACGAACCGTATCGCCGGGCAAAGCTCAACCTGTGCGCAATGATGTCCAACGACCTGCTCAAAGAGAACATCGACGGCGAAGCACTGCTTTGGGCGGCGCGTCGTCTCGTTGGCCGACCAGAGCAACGCCGGATTTTGCTTGTCATTTCCGATGGCGCTCCTGTTGATCAAGCGACCATCGAGGCAAACGAAGAAAAAGCCATCCTCGACCGTCATCTCAAAGAAGTGGTTGCCGAGATCGAACGTACGGGTCAGATCGAGCTTGCGGCCCTAGGCATTCGTCACGAGGTCGACCAATACTATCGCCATGCCAAGCGCATCGATGCCATCGACGATTTAGGACCCGCGCTCATCGGAATGCTCGACCAGATGCTCAGACGATAAAGGGGCCATTCGGCCCCTTTCAAATTTCTACTTTTCGCAAACTGACAACGATCTCAATCTTGGCCACTTCGTAGCCCTCAGGGACCGATTTAACGTCAGTCACGCTCACCGCCCCCGGCTCCATGTCGATAATCTTGTCATCATCCAAGATATAGAAGTGGTGGTGACCTGAGGTATCGGTATCGAAAACCGCACGCGTCCCCTTGAACGAGAGTTCGCGAATAAGGCCTGAGCTTTGGAACTGATGCAGCGTGTTGTAAACCGTTGCCAGGGACATCTCCTGCCCCGCAGCGTGAACCTCACTGTGCAAATCCTCAGCGGTCAAGTGCCGCCCGCGTCCAAATATACGATCAGCGAGTTCAACGCGCTGCCGCGTTGGTCTAAGGCCAGACATCCGCAGCAGCGTTTTGATACAGCCGCGCCGAGATGGCTCATCGTCAACACACATATCCGTCTTGATATTCATCGACATAGCGACCTCCGAGCCATACCTTGCCAAGGCAGATAGGCCTGTGCCTGCAAAAACAATGCACAGGCCTGCACACACTTGTCAGTGGATGCCGATTAAACCCGGCTCAAGAAGATAATAGCCTGAGAGTTTGAGCGTGATCGTTGCGTCTTCGAAAGTTGGATTCGCAAAATACCAGCCGTGAATTCCGGTCAATGGTGCCGTCAATGCGCCATGGCCTTCTTGCATTTCCCCCTTGATATAATCCATCACGATTTCTGGACTGCCATCGCTGGTGACGGTGTGACCGTGGAACTCAACGACTACCGGTGTCGACGCAGTCCACGAATAAACAAGCGTCTGCCCTTCTTCCATCGTCACCTTATATTCGGTCGCGCCAAGCCCTGCACCAAGCGCGCCAAGTGGAATTTCGATCTCGTCCTGACGGAACGGAATAGGCTCGGCCTTGGAAATATCAGGCGGCGCTGAGAACTTCGTCTCGACCACAATTTCTTGCGGCTGCGATAACTTTAGAATGCCTGTCAGCTTTCCAAAGCCAGTAGGGTCCACACCGAACTCCGCCGGCATTGCCACCAACACAGTGAGCGCCGCTCCCAAAACGGCCGCGGCACCCACTTGGCGCGCCAAGCCTCCCCACGACGCTGCTGTCTGTGTTTTCGCATTATTATCGCTCATACTTGCCTCCAAAAGCCGATGAGTTGGATAGCCGTCAGCGCAAAGCCTGCAGCCATAATCAGAACATTGATGAAAGCGGCCTGACGGGAGAAGCTTGGCTGCGCTCTCCAAAGAGCCAACGCCGTCAAGATGAACGCCAGCGCAGAAAACTGGCCAAGCTCAACGCCAACGTTGAACGCGACCATGTTGGCTATCAGCCCATCGGGAGACAGGTTGATATCTTGCAATTTGGTCGCCAAGCCAAAACCGTGAACCAAACCAAAGGCGAGCACAATCGCGCGCTGGTTCGGCACAAAGCCGAGCAGTTTTTGCACGCCGCCAAGATTGTCCAACGCCTTATAAACGACCGAAAGACCGATCACCGCGTCTACAAGATACGCGTCCAGGTGCAGGCCAGTCAGTACGCCGAGCAACAGGGTTGCCGAATGCCCGAGCGAAAACAGGGTGATGTAAATCACCACGTCTTTCATCCGGAAAACGTAGAAAAGCACCCCAAGCAAAAACAGCAAATGATCATAGCCGGTGAACATGTGCTTGGCGCCGAGATAGAGGTATGGACCGATGTCCACGCCCCGCGACGCCTCCAAAAATGCCGCGTCTCCGCCTGCAACGCCGTGAGCCCAAGCCGGCCCCACAAAGGCGAAGCTAAACAGCAGCATAAAAAGCGCTGGTACCTTCATCACCACCCCACACCATTTCACTAAAGCCGAATAGTGCTACCCAGGGGTCGCAAGTGCCTGCCTAAACGCGCAGACAAACAGCATGAACAGAATGAAGCTGCACAAAGGAGATTTATTTCAGGCAGAACTCTTCCTCCTACGCGCAATAGGATGACGCTCTCGATGGGGAGCCCTCGACCTCACATGCGTACTGGATCTATTCTACAACTGCTGCCGTTGTTCGACCCACAGGGGCGCTTCTCAGCTCTAAAGTCATTGACGCTAGTGCTTCTGGCCTTGCCTGCTCTGTGGCTGGCTCACGGCTTTACATCGGGCGAATGGGACTTCCCCTCACCCTATATTCCGCTCATCTACCATTCCGGACTTTGGACCGCATACCTGCTTTTGGCAGCGCTGGCCATCACGCCCCTACGCAAGATTTTGCGCTGGAGTAAGCTCCTCCAAATTCGGCGCATGATCGGCGTGGCCAGCTACTTCTACCTCGTCGTGCATCTCTACGCTTGGATTGGGTTGCGGTACTACAATGTGGAGACACTGCTGATCGAAGGCCTGTCCCGCCCCTCACTTTGGCTCGCCACTATCTCCCTTTTCATCTTCACGGCCCTCACTATCACCTCGCTCGACTGCGCCGTTCAGCGCATGGGCGGCGAGAATTGGCGGCGCCTTCACCGCCTCACCTATACGGCGACGATCGCCGGCCTCATCCATTTCCTGCTCTCCCCCGGCTCGATCGTTGGCACGCCGTTTTTACTGCCGGGGATATTCCTTTGGCTGATGGTTTGGCGTTGGCTGGACAAGCGCGACCGAGGGACATGCCCCTTCCTCTTGCTCGTGCTCACAATCACCACCGCAGTGATCACTGTCCTACTGCAATTGCTCTGGCTCAGTGCGTTCCAAACCGCACCACAACCGGTAGAACCGTGGAGCACAACATTTTTCGCGCTGTCACCAGACACATGGGAGTACTTGGGCTTTCCACCAGTGCTTGTGGTATTGATTTTGGGTGGACTGGCCAGCCTGTGCGCCGCGTTCAGGCAGAAGCGGATGACATGAAGGTAACGAGGTCACGAAAGAAAGACCTAGTATCAGCAGTGCGGCCAGACCTTTAGTGGCCTTCGTGAGCGACCTTCACGCACTCCTGACAGCCGAAGAGATACGATCATTCGTGGCACCAAAAAGCGATGCATCATATACCTTTATCATCAGGATGTGACAGTGTTTGTGCGACCCGGTACTCCTGTCGGACAACAAAATTTTCGACCTAGGGAGAATTTTGGCTCTCTTTGAGTTACGAAAGACCCAGAACAGGTGCTTCACGCTGCTTCAGAAATCAGATCGTAGTTTCATGGCTGCGGAGAAATTGGAAAAGCTGCTCTATCCTGGTCACCCAACCTGCCAGTTACGCCCCCATTTCAGACGTTCAAACGGCATCAGCGTCATCCTGAAAGCGGACATGTTGAGAAGGAGCGTTAACGGCAACGTTGGGGTGGGAAGCGGACTGTCGGGTTCTGGCTAGCCAACGCGTTTATCAGACGCGCGCCTGATCATATCTGCCCAGCCTGTGGCCAACGGCTGATATATGTGGCCATTGGCACAGACTGAGTGTGGAGTTCCGAACTAGACATCAGGAGAAGGCGGTTCACGGTATTGTCCTGAATGCCGCCAAACCGGAAGATGGTAGAAACCTTGCCCAGCGCATGAGGAACTTTGGCATTGTTGATCGCCGCATCTGCCGAAAGCTTGTCTCGCTTGAAGCGAGCAGCGAGTTGCGATTCAAAGTTTGGCTTGCCTTGGTCTGGTTTGCAGTTAAGTACATATCGGCATGCGCTTCCAAACACAGACGATAGTGCATCAAACGCGCCGTCGCTCCTGAGTTGAATGAGCGGACCGAAACCGATCGGAAATAGCATTGGGCTGCAACTTACGGCTGCTCGCAACCCATCTAGCGCAGGAGCGGTACCGAGATATCGACGGTTCATCGCTGCCTGTAGTTCTTGCCATCTGAATGGGCTGTCCGTTAAGATTTGCGCACCCGTGGCCTGAGCGAGATACATGGTCATCTCGAAGTTCGGCGCCATCTTCATTAGGTCAAACTGGCCGCCGGCGCCAACCGTGTTCTCCTGAAGAACAGCAAGGGGATCACGCAGCCGCATCTCCCTGAAGTATTCTCGCATTTTCTCCTGGCTAGCTGGCTGGTCTGCTTCAGGAATTTCGGCAAGTTGAGCGAGCAGGGCCTCGTCCGGCAACCCCAACATCATGCGCCGCATGTCTTCTTCAATGATAGCATCCATTCGCGGATCGTCGCGGCGGTCAAATCGAATCCCTGATCGTCGAGCCTCGGCCATACTGATCGTTTGGTCTCGCAGGTGTAGGTCGAAGTCCCATGGGTCGGGTATCAAGTGCATCAAACCTGCTTGGACAAGAGGAAAAATACTTACGAAAGTCATTAAGGCCTTCAGCACCTCGCCCCGGTATGCACGTGGGTCCTGCGTCGGTCTCATTTCCTTGCGCAGTGACATTGGGTTGGTGAAGGGGTGCTGAATAATGATCTCGCCGAAATACAGCGATGCGCCTAAGGCGAACTCATTGATTAGGTTTGGATGCAATGACCCCGTATAAACGGACCGGAAAGTGCCGTCCGGTTTAGGCAGTAGTGAGAGAAGGTCTGTCTCGCGCGGCCACAGCGACTCGTAAATTCTGTAGAGGGTAGAGATTCTTTCGTCGGTCATCTCCAACCGAACGTCGTCCCATTCCTTGCCCTCCAGTTCGAGCAGGTTCTCAATGCCGTTCATGAGCATGATGTTCCGTTCACGAATGCCTTTTTCGGACCAACTTGGCCTGAGAGGTTGCGGCTTTGACTTGCAACAGTCAGAGTAATGGGAGCCGCTTCCGCACGGGCACATATCCCTGTTCTTCGGAGGGAGCCTTGGAGCAACGTTGATGAGCCACGGCCGTGGTCCCTCTTGGCGCCCGAACTCATCTTGATATTGCACTCGGCCATCTTCATAGCCGACATACATTTCGCCACCAAAGTGGAAGAGTTCATCATCAGGCGGCAGAAGAGTCGTTCGAAGATCACGCCAAGACTTTGTCACCGACCGCTCAGGATAAAGCCATTCGTTCTGCCCGGCAGCGATGTACCTGAGTGCCCGGGACTTGGCGATAAAGTTGATTTCCGTTACCTGCGCTTCGGTTAGCTGCCGCGTTCGAATGAAATTAATGGTATTGACCAGAGCCCCATGGAAGTTCCTCGCAAATGTACGCTTTTCCAGCGGATCTGATGAGTGGTTTTGGGCGTATTCGAGGTTCGTTAAGATTAGGCAGTGATCTGGGCCTAAAGGAAAAATGGTCTGCGAGCCTTTCAAGGCGATCGAAGGGTCGGCAGGAAAGTCATTGCGACGATCCGTCGGGGGAATGGCATGATTGTAGATCGTTACAGGATGGTCGGTGAGGATGAACTTCGTGGGTGAGTTCTCGGCCGAAACCATCTCACGGACTCCGGTGGTCCAAGCTGTGACATTGACCATTCGAATGCCCTGCATTTCCTGCATGAGCTCGTTCTGCGATAATTCGGGATACTGTGACCTTAGCCAAGCCAGCCCCTTTGGTGTGCGCAGTTTCTGAATGTCCAGATACTGAAACAGGTCCTCGAAGTGTTCGTGCCATTCAGCCTGATCAGTGTCAGCAAACGCGCGAATGGCATCAGCACCCAGGGCGTCAATGTTTCCGAACAAGCGACGCTCGATTTCATCGTTCACGTTTGTCCCGAGAAAAGTCGAGTATAAATCCTTACTGAAAAATGCCTGCACGGGCGGGGTTCGAAATAAAGATTTTCCGGGCACAAGCGACCCATCACCTTTCGTGTGCATCTTCGGGCGGAGATCTAGGTAGGATAATGTATTGCTGCCGTTCAGCAGAAAACGCTTCTTATACCACTGCGGCACATAGTGATTATTTCGTGTTATTGTCATGACACAATAGATTGAGCGAACGACGACTTTTGGCAAGCGGCGGACGCTGCCGAGGCGTCCGAAATGGGGTCGAGGCTGTGTGAAAACTGCTGATCATGCTATGATCTGTTACTGCTTCGGAGGTGCCAGATGGGACGTTTCGTTGAAGCTGCAGGCCGAGATCAGGTGAGTTTTATGCCGGCTCGCCTCGAAGACTACGTTGCCCCCGACAACCCAGTACGAGTGATCGACGCTTTCGTTGATGAACTTGATCTTGCTCAGCTCGGTTTCGCCCGCGTTCAGCCGGCATTAACCGGCAGGCCCGGCTACGCACCTGGTACGATGCTGAAGCTCTACATGTATGGGTATCTGCATCAGTTGACGTCGAGCCGAAAGTTGGAGCGAGAGGCTGGTCGCAATATCGAGCTGATGTGGCTGATCGGCAAACTCGCGCCAGACTTTAAGACCATCGCCGACGTCCGTCACGACAATACCAGCGCGATCCAGACGGCGTGTCAGCGCTTCGTTTCCGTCTGTCGGGCACTTGGCCTTGTTGCAGGTGGTGTCGTGGCCATCGACGGCTCGCGTCTTCGCGCAATGAACACGCACGAGAAGAATTACACCAAAGGCAAGCTGGCGCGACGGAAGGCTCGTGTCGAAGAGAGCATCGCGTATTACCTAGCCGAACTTGATAAAGCCGACAGTGCCG
>NZ_JAEMNZ010000016.1:0-41952 GCF_016461625.1 Devosia sp. MC532
CAGCAAGTCCGGCCTTCCGGCAAACCTCGGCCACCGGCGTACCGTCTTCCGCCTGCTTCAAAATGAACGCGATCTGCGCCTCGGTAAACTTGGACGTCTTCATCGAAATCTCCATATCCCGACCAAGGGATCATAATTGGAAAATTCCAGTTCAAAATGGTCCGAATTAGTGGGAGCACGTCACGTCTCAACGCCTAGAGATGGCCGGGAAAGCAATGGCGTTGAAAGGGTGAATAGCTGCTAGCGTGCAGGACCTTCGAGCTCAGCGAGACCTGCTATCATGACAGCGTTAAGCTAAATGACGAAAGCGTACAACTTGTCGATCTCCTGGTAATCTTCTAGGGGAAAGCAGAAGGCGAAACGGATGCGACGAAGTCATTGCGATATAGACACTTTATAGCGGACTGCACGTCCCGCGCAGCGCGCTTCAAGTTACTCTCCAAAAATGAAAATCCTTGTCCCCGCGACAAGTATGGGGATAAAACCAAACACGGTTATGGCGCAGC
Organism: Devosia sp. MC532; assembly: GCF_016461625.1. Classification (NCBI taxonomy): domain Bacteria; kingdom Pseudomonadati; phylum Pseudomonadota; class Alphaproteobacteria; order Hyphomicrobiales; family Devosiaceae; genus Devosia; species Devosia sp. MC532. Next base: position 507 of record NZ_JAEMNZ010000016.1, read on the forward strand.
GAAGCAAAAACTTCTCGCGCAATCGCCTTTCTACCACCCTGACAAGCAAAGGATAAATTGCCAGAAGTGTAAAAAGGGATACACGTTCCGCGGCAGCGCTTGCGAGCATGGCTGCCGCAGCTATGTTCGTGTGTAAAGCGAGAGTCACAAGTAATGCGATCGTGCTTCGCAAATTACGATGAGCGCGCTCTAAGAAAAAAATAGCCCCACAACAAACAGTCAAGATACCGACGTAGGCCCATTCCAATCGCGCGCCCGTTTCCACTCCGGACTTGGTATCACCACCGACAAAAATTGCCACCGGTATCAAAACAATTCCAGCAATAAATGCTACCTGCCGATATTTAGTGAACATTGGCATAAGAAAAATAAACACAGCCGCTACGTTGTGACTGAGCATTGATAGCAATGAAAATGCCACCCCTTTATATGACTTTCGATCATAAATAGCCGAAATAGCAGCAATGAAAAATATTGAACCAGCAAACTGTCGGTAAACATTCTGCATACCCATAATAAATGGGAAAAACGAAATTACTGATATATATGCATACTGAGGCAACCTCAGTCGCTTAAAGGAAAAAAACATTACAGACATGAGAACAACATCCATAACTACAAATGATATTACCTCCGAGCCCGTAATACTCCACAATAACCGATGCCCATACCAAACTACAGGCTCGCGTAGATAATAAGGTGCATCAAAAATGTAGTGCATACTCGCCGCATACACTGCCATATCCACATCAAATCCGCTAAGACGAATGATTACTGACAGTGCTACATAAGTCGCAAAACATACCACAGTGAATGTACCCGCGGATAAAGGGTTGGGCCTAACAGCTAACGCGCAAGCAAGTCCAACAACGGCGATATAAGCTGCAAGCTCCATTGCAAGCTCCATCATAGGAAAGGTGAGCTATTAAAAGCCGAGCCCGCGACATGAGATACTTTGACAACCATCTTCGATGACTAAATTTTCTACTGCTGATCGCGACAACAGAAATGGATCAACAGATGTTCATCAAATACCAAATTTTGCACTTGCTGCCCCTATCGCGCCACTATTGGCCAGTTTTCCGACGTCGCCACCCAACCACGAACGACCTACCACAAGCCAATAGCAGGAACAGGCCGCACGCAGCCCCTAGCGGTAACAGTTGCCTCATTATGGAGGTTGGCCGTGGCACTTCGCGGCTTTCTACCGCTACCAACTTTATCATGCCGGAATCCAGCCCCTTCAAAAATGCTCTGGCAGTGGCATAACTGTCAAAGGCAGCTGAGTTTTGGTTTATTAAGGGTGTAATTTCGTCCACCCAAGCCCTCGTTTGGTTCAACAGCAGCCCCTCGACTTCGGCGATAACCGCGATGACTGCCTTTTCGGAGCCTGCTTCCTGCACGGACAAGACTACCTGACTGGCGGCTCCGCTTGGGAGCACACGAGCCCCGCTTTCCATAGCCGTGGCACTTAGAATTTCAACGATCTGCACGTCGCTCCAAACAACGTTGCCACCAGGGAAGACCGAAAGAATAATCTCCTTTGACGGCGGAGCATCTCCTGCCCTCCACATGTACGCTGACCCGGCTAATCCCAGGATCAAGAAGGCTGCTGCCATCCATTTAAATGACCAAAGCCAATCTGCTATGTCATAAACATCGATATCTTTGTCTTGCGGCACACTTCCCTCCAAGCAAAACCTCACAGCTCATTCCTTACACACGAGCCTGCACCATCTCAACCGCACAAATCAGAGTTGGACGGCCCCAAGCCCGGTCGTCAGGCCCCACCTATCCTTGAGCAGAGGAAGCAGCTTATGAGTACACAGAGATTTACGCCAGAATTCAAATAATATGCCGTCAGAAGGGTAGTTGAACGCTGCTATCGTGTTCTGCATGTCTCGGCACGTATAGGCGTGCCGGCCCATAGCCTTCATAATTGGGTGAAGGCCGTTTCCCCCGCCCGATCCGAGCAGCAATCGCAGGAACTTCTTGAAGCCAAGAGCGAGGTGCCTCGCCTGCACTCGCAATTACGCCGCGCGGAGGAGGAGCGGGATCCCTAAGAAGCCGCGCGATACCTTGCCAAGGAGCTCCAGTGAAGTACGTCTCCATGAACGAACTACACCACGACTACTCCATCACGTTGATGTGCCGTGTTTCGCGGATGGCTCGCGCCGGTTTCTAAGCATGGCTGCACGAGCTGGTCAGCGATCATGCCAGGGAAGATGCACGCCTGCTCGACCTCATCCGCGCCCCTACCACGCCAGCGATGGCGTTTATGGCGCGCGCCGCATCTTCGGTGACTTGCGCGAAATTGGCGAAGTCTGAGGCTTTCCACCATGGCGAACGCATTATGGCTGACAACGTCAGCAAGCCGGTGCGCAGCTATAAGAAGCTTTGAGGCATTTCTGGCCGCCCTTCGATTGTAGCTCCAAGCCACCTGCAACGTTTCTTCACCGTGGGTTCACCCAACAAGGTCTGGGCCACCGACATAACCTATTTCTGAACCTGGCAGGGCTGGCGGTCGTCGTGGACCTGTTCGCGCTTAGGCTGGTGGGCTCGCCGATGAAGCTCTGCCTCTTAAAGGAACAAACTATGAATGTGCTGTTGATGGCCGTCTCGCGCAGAATGCCTGCTAGCAGCGTCCTTGCTCACTCCGATCAGGGAATCCAATATGGCAGCGACGACTTCTAGCGCATCTGTCGGGGCAATAACCTCGAACCCAACATGGACCCACTGGCCAACTGCCAGGACAATGCCGTCGCCGAGTCACTTTTCGTGAGCCTGAATGCGAGCGCATTTGAAAAAACGCATCTACAAAACACGCGACCTCGCCCGAACCGCGATCTTCGACCATAAGCGGTCTTCAACAACCGAGCCCGCCGCCGCTTGGGCCTGGGAGTTATATGCCAAACCAGGAGCCGTTCAGTAAGTGGCTCCCCGAAGGTAGGGGCAGCAAAACCATGAGTTACCTTGAGCCAAATCCACCCGCCAGAGTTACACCAGAACGCCTACTTCGAGCATTACAACCGAAACGTCCCGCATCAATGGCTCGATCGTTACCTCATTGAGAGTATCGATGAGGTGCAGGACATCGAAACACCTTGACTATGGCCCTACAAAAACAAACGGCCCAATATGGATATCGGTGGCATTACGCCCGCACACAAACTGAAAGTGTCCGCTCGAATTCAATCGCGGCTCCCCTCTAGAAACGGAGGGATTACCACAGGGAGCCTGATACTAGTCAGGTAAATGACAATGGCGTCTTTTTTCTTTAAGGCGCCGGAGCGGTACCATTTCACTGTTTTAGAAATCGAAGACGTAATGTACTTCGCTTCCCTTCGATCGCGAAGCACTTTATGGCCTTATATGAAATCTGTCACAGGAAGCATCACCCTTCCTCATCGTGGGTACGAGACAATGAGCACCAGAAAAACAGCCTTGATCACCGGCGTAACAGGCCAAGATGGTGCCTATCTCGCCCGCCTTTTGCTCGATAAGGGGTATATTGTCCACGGCATCAAGCGGCGCTCCTCTTCTTTCAATACCGGCCGCATCGAGGATATTTATCAGGATCCGCATGAGCAGGATCCTCGCTTCTTTTTGCACCACGGTGATCTTACGGATTCCACCAATCTTATCCGCATTGTCCAAGAAACTCAGCCCGACGAGATCTATAATCTAGCAGCACAAAGCCATGTTCACGTGAGTTTTGAAACGCCGGAATACACCGCAAATGCCGACGGCATAGGTACGCTCCGACTGCTTGAAGCTATCCGTATTCTTGGACTTGAGGGTAAGACCCGGTTCTATCAGGCATCGACCTCTGAACTCTATGGTCTTGTGCAGGAAACGCCTCAGCGCGAAACCACCCCTTTCTACCCACGCTCTCCTTACGCAGCTGCAAAGCTATATGCCTACTGGATTGTGGTGAACTACCGCGAAGCGTACGGCATGCACGCGAGCAACGGCATCCTCTTCAACCATGAGAGCCCCCTCCGTGGCGAAACGTTTGTCACCCGCAAGATCACACGCGCTGTCGCTGCCATCCATCTTGGCCTTCAAGCTCGACTGTATCTCGGCAACCTAGACGCGAAGCGCGACTGGGGACATGCAAGAGAATATGTCGAAGGTATGTGGTTGATGCTGCAACAGGACAAACCAGACGACTACGTTCTGGCCACAGGAGAAACGACAGCAGTTCGTGATTTCGTCGAGTGGAGTTTTGCCGATGTCGGGATCAAGGTCGAATGGCACGGCTCAGGTGTTGACGAGAAGGGCTTTGACGCCGCTACCGGTAAATGCCTCGTAGAAGTCGATCCGCGTTATTTCCGACCAACTGAGGTTGAGCTTTTGTTAGGTGATCCGAAAAAAGCCAAAGAAAAACTCGGATGGACACACAAGACAACCGTCCGCGCTTTGGCCGCTGAAATGGTGCAATCAGATCTAGCTCTGATGCAAAGTGAAAAGGCTGCCCGACACTCATGAGTTACGATTTAAAAGGCAAACGCATCTGGGTTGCTGGTCATCGTGGTATGGTCGGCAGCGCCGTTGTCCGGCGCTTGGCAACCGAAAATTGCGAGGTCATTACAGCGGGCCGCGATACTGTGGACCTAAAGCGGCAGTCAACAGTGGAGCGCTTCCTTGACGAAGCGCGACCTGACGCAATCGTCATGGCGGCCGCGAAGGTTGGTGGTATCTTGGCGAATGATACTCAACCGGCAGAATTCCTATACGATAACCTAATTATCGAGGCGAACATAATACAAGCTGCTCACGCTGCTGACGTGAATCGCTTCTTGTTTCTCGGCTCATCTTGCATCTATCCCAAACTAGCTGCTCAACCCATCAGTGAAGTTGCGCTTCTTACGGGGCCCCTTGAGCCAACCAACGAATGGTACGCTGTTGCCAAAATTGCTGGGATCAAGCTGGCCCAAGCGTATCGCAAGCAATATGGTCGTGACTATGTTAGCGCTATGCCGACAAATCTTTACGGCTCCGGCGACAATTTTGATCTCAACTCAAGTCACGTCTTGCCCGCCCTTATTCGCAAGGCGCACGAAGCCAAAGTCACCGGCGCGAAATCTATTACCGTCTGGGGTACAGGCAGCCCTCGGCGAGAATTTCTTCACGCGGATGATTGTGCAGACGCACTCGTGTTTTTGCTCAAGAACTACTCCGAGGCCGAACACGTCAATGTCGGATCGGGAGAAGACGTTACGATATTGGAGCTAACTCAGCTTGTGTGCGAGATCATTGGCTTCAAAGGGGAAATCGTGCACGATCTATCAAAACCCGACGGTACACCCCGGAAGCTGATGAGCGCTGACAAGCTGACGAGCCTTGGATGGAGGCCACACATCTCCCTACGGGACGGGATAGCAACCACCTATAAGTGGTACTTGCAGCAACTATAAAATTTTTCGTGGTCAGGTCAAAAATGCCAAGGGGGTAGACGGGTGAGCCCCTCCCTGAATATGACTTCAATTTGCTATCTTTAGAAATTTCTATCTTGCGTGCATGGGATTGCAGCACCCCATGCACGCAATCCCATCTGGTCAAACATTATTAAGAATTTCGAACACGACTAGTCATTCGCCCAATCAATCTAAAAAGTGTATTTCGCGTTACAGACAAAACTTGCCCCTCCCACCAGCGTTGACGAACTGCCTTCAAGACTGTTTTTCGTGCAACTCCGGCGGGCACAGCATAGCTCCCACATACTCCAACCGAGCACTGCCCGTCGTCGCAGAAATCTGACGCCGAAGCAGATCAGGGCAGCGGGTAGCTACGATGTGCAAATGGCCATTACCATCAGTGATGAGAGCAAAAATCTTCATCTGAGCCTCCCCTACGCCAGCTGGCCGAAACGACACCAATCGCCAATGGCGATGGGCCGATTAATCAAGCGAATGAGCGGGAGGAAGGTTTGGCTGCAGCAAGCATCCTTGGCACAGCCAATTGTGCCAGATTTGTGCCAGATCATGTGCGGAAGCGTAGCAAGGTACAAATTCACGGACTCACGAAATGCTAAAGCATTGTATTTGCGTGAGTATTTGGCGCACCCGGCGAGATTCGAACTCACGACCTCTGCCTTCGGAGGGCAAGATCCCGACTTTTACCGGCGCTCCGCCATACTCCATAAAGATCTGATTTCTCGGAACTTCCTGACTTTATTATGACGCATTAGCACTGAGCATCTTCCAATTTCCGGTCGCGGTGGTTACTATGTGGTTACGCGGGAGAGGTGCTTGATGGCTAGTAAGATCACAAAAAGCTTGGTCGATAAGGCGGAGATATCGGGAGCCGATTACTTCCTATGGGATACCGACCTTAAGGGCTTCGGGCTGAAGGTATCCGCTGGCGGTCGCAAGTCCTACGTCTGCAAATACAGGGTGGGCCGTGGAAGAGCTGCGCCCACACGCCGCGTGACGATAGGTGCCCACGGCTCTCCTTGGACACCAGACGCCGCTAGAGAAGAAGCACGCCGCATTCTTGGATTAGCCGCCAATGGGCGCGACCCTGCTGGAGAAAAACAGAGGTCGCGAACCGAGCTGACCGTGTCCGAACTTTGTGAACTGTACATCGAGAAGGGGATCGGGTCGAAGAAAGCCAGTACCATAGCTACCGACAAAGGCAGAATTGAACGCCACATTGTCCCGTTGATCGGCAAGCTGAAGCTGTCCCAGGTTACCAAAAGCGTCGTCAAAACCTTACTGGAGGACATAGCTAAAGGTAAATCTGCGGATGACGTAAAGACGGGCACCCGCGGTCGAGCCATTGTAACAGGCGGCAAGGGTACTGCGTCGCGGACAGTAGGCTTGCTGGGTGGGATTTTCACATTCGCAGGTGAGCTTGGCTTAGTCGACACAAACCCGGTGCACGGCGTGAAACGCTATCGGGACAACAAGAACCAGCGTTTTCTTACCCACGAAGAGTTCTTTCTACTCGGACGAGCACTCAAACAAGTCGAAACCACCGCGCATCCCTACGCGGTTGCAATAATACGGCTTCTCGCGCTCACCGGAACGCGCAAGGGCGAGATCGAAATGCTAAAATGGTCGGAAGTGGATCTAGTCACAGGCTACCTCCACCTCGCGGACTCCAAGACTGGCGCGAAGAGCTTGCCTCTCAACGACGGAGCGCTAACTATTCTCCAGCAACTTCCCAAAACTAACGGATACGTATTCCCTGCCACCGTTGGCACTGGCCATTATAGCGGCACCCCCAAGGTGTGGCGTCAGGTTCGCGACGCAGCAGGACTACCAAACTTACGGCTGCATGATCTCAGGCACAGTTTCGCAAGCGTGGCCGTGTCTCAAGGAACCAGCTTGCCTATTATTGGCGGATTGCTCGGGCACTCTGAGCCCAGCACGACTAACAGGTACGCGCACCTGCACAATGATCCGGTAAAAGCCGCGTCTCAAGCCGTTTCTGACGCGATAGCCAATTCCATCTTGTAATTGTTCAGGAGAACGCCATGAGCCCTTTAGAACTGGCATTAGCAACAGCCCTCAAGGTTCACCAGGGGCAGACAGATAAAGGCGGCGCTCCGTATATCTTGCATCCGATCAGGGTGATGATGCAGCTAGAGAGCGACGCCGAGCGCATCGTAGGCCTCTTGCACGACAGCGTGGAAGATTGCGTTTGGTACACGCTCGATAAGGTGGAAGATGACTTCGGCACCGAAATTCGCGCCGCGGTGGATGCGATTACCAAACGCGCGGGCGAGGACTACCCAGAGTATCTGCAGCGGGTGAAGGCGAACGAGATCGCCCGGAAGGTGAAGCTGGCCGATCTCAACGACAACTCTGACACCGGCCGCTTAGGCCGCGAGGTCGATGCCTCCGACCTTAAGCGTCTCGAAAAGTACGCATTCGCGCACACGTTCTTGAGCGCTTGAGCTCAGGCGACATTAACGTTCGCGCTGGTGTTGATTTTTTCAATCAGCTCGAACAGGCGGTCTGTATGCTCGATAGTGAAGACCTGTTCTGGGCCTGAGGGCGCAATGTCTTTGAACGGGCTTGCGTAAAGAAGGCGGGGATCCATCGTCCCTTTTTCAGTTAAGTGCTCTATGACGAGCTCAACGAATTCCACCTGATCTGCCGTTACCGTGCCAGAGGCGATAAAGTTACTGAATTCGGCCGCGACCGCAGCTCGCTCTAGCCCCACGAGTGAACGGATGAACCGCCCCAGACCGCTGCTCAGCTCGGCGGCCTTTTCTATCTGCGCCTTATCTCCGACACCTGCGGCCAGTAACAGCGCTTCAAGCTGCTCAAGGTCCACCTTCGTCAATGGGAGCCCCCTGCGTAGCTTCTGCAACGTCAGATTATCCTCATGCTCGAGCAAGAAGCGGCGTGCCTTGCGCTTGAAGCGAGCGAAATCAACCGAACCAATCTGTGGCAGCTCTATATTTACGTTTTGGCCGATCTCATCGGCAAAGTCGGAATAGACAATCCCGCGCTTTGATTTTTCAACGTGCTGCACAAGATTGCGAAGACGTAACCGCACCAGCTCAAGAAGTGGAACGGTCACACCTTCCCACCAGGCGTCTGTTTGAATTTCGAGAATAAATTCTTGCTGAGACGCTACCACCGGGATGGTGAATTGCTCTTCAAGCGCAGAGACAATCTCGAGAAGCTGTTTGCGATAGCGATCGAAGCTCTTGCTGGTCCGCAGCAGAGAAAGCTGTAGGTTGAGCATCAGCAGGTCGAAGCGCTTGGCAGCCTCGTTACCGAGTTTGCGATCGGTAGGGAGGCCTGCGACTTCGTCAACAAGCTCCTGTTGCGCAGCCTGGTCGATCGCGAGCCAACTCTCCGGACTCTGGAATTTCTCGACCGCGCGGCGATGCGGCCGCACAATGAAATTGTCGGGGTTCATGCCAGCAACGTAGTCGCGCAACGCATCGAGCGTGATGGCGCGAACGGAAGCCTCGTCATGCGGCGCGGGAGCGTCTCCAGCTGGACCGAGCGTAGCCTGCTCGCTTTCACCGAACTCTCTCCCACCCTCGCCTTTTTCCTTCTCGTCAAGAGCCATGACGAGGTCCAGTCGCGCCCCAAACAGCCGCTCGGACAGGCTCTTCCCAGTCGCCCCCTCGGTCGGCTTGGGATTCTGGCTGAAGAACTCTAGGTTCTGGCAGAAGTCAAAAACGTAGAAGCATTCCTTGTCCCGACCTGGTCCGAAAAGGTCCTCGCAAAGTCGCGTACCGCGACCGAGGATCTGCCAGAATTTGGTCTTGGAGCGGATCAGCTTGAACAGCACCAGATTGACCACTTCCGGCACGTCGATGCCGGTATCGAGCATGTCCACCGAGATCGCGATGTGCGGGTTTTTGTCCTTGGTTGAAAAGTCGTCGATCAGGTTTTGGGCATATTCGGTCTTGAAGGTGATCACCCGCGCGAAATGGCCAGCCAAGGCGGGGTAATTCACATTGAACCGCTTTTCGATGAACTCGGCATGCGCCTGGTTCTTGGCGAAGATGATGGTCTTGCCCAGCCGGTCGCCACCCTCCACCTTAAGGCCGTTGGTCATCACATGGGCCAACACCTTGTCGACAGTGTCAGTGTTAAACAACCACTTGTTGATTGCTTGCGCGTCGACGCTGTCGGGGATCTCATCCTCATCCCATTCCAGCATGTCCCACTGGTCTTTTTCCGCGTCGCTCAGGCTCTCATATTTGATGCCCTCGCGCTGGAATTTCAGCGGAACAGACACGGCCTCCGGCGGTACCAGATATTCGTCGGCAACTGCCTGCTCGAGGGAATAGTAATCCGTCGGCACGCCGTCCTCGAGTTCAAACAGGCTATAGGTGTTGCGGTCGATTTCGTCGCGTGGCGTCGCAGTCAGCCCCACCAGCAGGCTGTCGAAATAGTCAAAGATGGCGCCATAGCGCTGATAAACCGAACGGTGCGCCTCATCGATGATGATGAGATCGAAATGTCCCACGCCAAAATGGCGCCCCTCCTCGCGCTTCTGGTCGATCAGGCCCATCATTGTAGGATAGGTCGAAACATAGACGCGGCCTTTGGTGGATTTTTCGGTGACAAGGTTCACCGGAGCGGCATCCGGCAAGTGTTCCTTGAACGCAGCCACGGCCTGGTTCACCAGCGCCACACGGTCGGCAAGGAAGAGGATGCGCTTGGCCCAATTGGCTTTCATCAAGAGGTCAGCCAGCGCGATAACCGTGCGCGTCTTTCCCGAGCCGGTGGCCATCACCAGCAGGCCCTTGCGTTGGCGATCCGTCTCAAAACTCTGGGCGATGCGCGAGATGGCGCGACGCTGGTAATAACGTCCGACAATTGACTTGTTGATGTCGGCTTCGAGCAGTGGTCGACGTGAACGCCGCCGCTCGATCAGCAGCGCCAGCTCGTCCTTTTTGAGAAAGCCCTGGATAGCGCGCGGCGGATAGCGCGCGTCATCCCAGATCCAGTGCTCATAGCCATTGGTGTAGAAGATCACCGGGCGTTGACCGAATTTGGCTTCCAGCCCATCGGCATAGAGCTTGGCCTGTTGCTGGCCAACGCGCGGGTCGCGCTTGGTGCGTTTCGCTTCGATAACGGCCAGCGGTTTGCCGTCATCGCCCCACAGCACATAGTCGGCATAACCCACGCCCTGATTGTTGGGCATGCCATCGATGGGGTATTCGCGCTTTTCTGCGCTCTCCAGCGACCACCCCGCTTCATTGAGCAGCAGGTCAATATAGGCATCGCGGGTTTGCGCTTCGTCGTAGTCGTGGCGGATTGGTGCGGCTGCGTTTTCGCGCTTGGCCGCTGCCAGCTCGGCGCGCAGCGCGGCCAGTTCCGCGACAATGTCCGACTGCGCTTCAGCCGGAACGCTGCGCAATTGCTCGATCTGGCGGCGCAGCTCTTCATTGGCTTCGTCGCGTGCCGCAAGCTCGGCGTTGAGCTGTTGCAGCTGCGCAAAGCTGCGCTTGAGCACGTCATCGCGGCGCGTCAGCTCTGCAGGGTCAAATTGCAGATCAGCCCTTGGACGGGTCTTGCGGGCATAGGTGGCGGCGAGCCAGAAGGTGACGTGGAAGAGGTCGGCAATGGCCTGGCTTACCTGCGTTTTGGCCGGCTCTCTCGCCTCGTGCGCCGCCTGATTACCCAGCTTGGTGATGAGGCGGATTTTGGAAAACACCGCTTCGCCCACCAGCGCCTTGAAGCTGGGTTCGTGCGTTAGCGCCGCCAGATTGGTTTCATAGGGAAAGCGCAGCGAAGCGTCGTGCTTGTAGAGCCAGTGAACGGCGACCTCGACCGTCTTGCGCGCATAGATCGCCGCCGCCCCCGGCGCTGAAAGCCCATGCCGCTCCGCCTCCTTGGCCAGGGCGAAAATCTCGGGAAATTCGTCTGCAAGAAAGGCGAAGTTGCTCATGGGCGAATCTCGCTCAGGTTTGGGAAATGTTCGATCAGGGCATTTTTGACTAACTGCCAGTCATCGTGGTCGAGCGGCGCATTGCTGGAAACGGTGTTCAGGACTTCGTAGCCAGACGCCGTAAGTTCACGAGCAAGCTTTGCCTCTAAAGCAGCCGCCCGATTCCTAAATGCAACATGCCGAGTAAACGCGTCCCTATAGTGGGGTGCTTGACCATGGAGAAAATCCGGATGTCGTTCTACCTCTGGGAAGATGGGCCCTAACGCAATCATCCTGAACGTGTCGTAATGCCAGGTGTCTTTTTCTGGGTATCGTTTCCGAAGGTGCTTCAGCAGAGCGTTTGTGTTGTCCGCGTCACCTAGGTGCTGACCGAAGCGACGATAGACAGAGGACGCATACGGGCTGGAGTTGTCGCCAGTTCGCCCGACGTAATAGAGATCCTCGCCATCAACCGGAACTTGCCAAACATAAAGCCAGAAGCCTCTTTGCGTCATGCGTGCGGGCAAATCGACGACATAAGTTTCAGGCATTTTGCCCCCTCAAAGTTGACCAGAAAACGCGCGGTGTTGGAGAGAGGAAAACAAGTCTTGGATTACTGAAAGAGACCCGTTGTAACGGCTTTGCCGCGCCCGAATCCGCTCGACTGTCTCGGAATATCGTCTCTGAGATGCCTGATCCGGGATCAAAATCGGAATAGCCTGCATTTCTTTAGCATTAATGTTTGCCATCCCAACGATGCTCTTAGCCATACCCCTCAAGGTCTTCTTTCCGTGCGGCGAGTTTAGATAACCTGAAACATACTCGGGAGAAAATTCAGACTTAGTCCTGGCTCTAACGAGATAGCCGGCAAATGCGTAGGGTTCATCTCTGTCGAATACGGCCGTTTTGCCCACCAACTCTGCGCTGTTAGTGCGATTGAAGAGAATATCTCCCCGCCTAACTGTGTAGCGATCGATCTCGTCTTCCGACAAGTCGATGTATTTGAGATCAGCGTAGTCCATCTGGCCATTGTTGGTGAGGTTCCCCATTCGGAGCATTGGATAAGCCCCAATTTGCCCGGCCTTGCCGCTGCTGCCATAGGTAGCACTTTCAAGAAGGTCGCCTATCTTGCCTACTGGAAGCCCTAGCCGGTTATGCGCAGGGTCCCCAAACATCTCCACAAAGATCGACTGCGTCAGGCTGTCGAGCAATGCGATGGCGCGTTTGCGCTTCTGGCGCAGCGCATCGGCCTTGTCCAAAATCGCCGCAATCCGCCGCTGCTCGCCGAGTGGCGGGAGGGGGACCCTAGTTTTGCGTATCTTGTCTTGGCTTATATTGGGCTGCGCGCCCCCCGCAGCCATGCTGACTAGCTGCGGCACCTTTGCTTCTAATGCACGAAAAAGATATCTGGTGTCCGCGCTAGAGGGGTCAGGACGTATATTACAGATAGCTTGATTGGTCGCAGCGTCGCACCCGAGAATGGCAAGGCGCCCGACAGTGGCACCATACATAGCAACTAGCAATGCGCCCGCGGGAACTAGCTTTGCGGAGCTATTGTGCAAGCCCAACTCCGAGATATGCTCCTCGGTATCTAGGATAAGACCTTCTCGAAGTTCGCCTGACTTAACCCAGGGTATTTCACCACCATAAAATTCGTCTCTAGAACGATCCGGAGTTCCACCGCTGCCAGTTTGGCAGAAGTCGCCGATCGCAACTTCATTTGGCCAAAGACAGCTCACAGCATTGCCTCCAGCTCATCCAGCCCCAGAGCGATTTCCGCCTCCAGCATCTTCAGCTCCGCAATGATCTCCTTTGGCGCGCGGTGCTCCACCGCTTCGTGCACCACTTCTTTGTAGCGGTTGATGGAAAGGTCATAATCCGCCGCAGCAATGTCAGCCTTCGGCACCGCGAAACTCTGCTCGGTGCGGACGCGCTCCCGCTCGCTGCCAGCGCGCTGCCCCCAACGCGCCAAAACGTCCGGCAGATTGTTCTTGCCATGCTCTTCTTCTGCCAGCGCCCCCTCTGGCACCGGTCCAAATTTGTCGGCGCTGACCAGCATCTGACGCTTGTCATCTAGGCTCAGTCCATCGGCCTGCACATCATAGAACCAGACATGGTCGGTGCCGCCCGAATTGGTCTTGGTGAAGATGACAATAGCAGTCGACACACCCGCATAGGGCCGAAACACGCCCGAGGGCAGCTTGATGATGGCGTCAAGCTTGTGATCTTCCACCAGCATCTTGCGGATGGCCTTATGAGCAGTGGACGAGCCAAACATCACGCCATCAGGCACAATCACCGCAGCACGCCCACCGGGTTTGAGCAGTTTTAGGAACAGGGCCATGAACAGCAGTTCGGTCTTTTTGGTTTTGACCGTCTTGAGCAAATCCTTGGACGTCGTTTCGTAATCGAGAGATCCGGCAAACGGCGGGTTGGCAAGGATGAGCGAATAGGCGTCGGCATCATTCGCCGCGCCCTCGGCGAGGCTGTCTCGATAGCGCAGATTGGCGCCTTCAACGCCGTGCAAAGCCATGTTCATAGAGCCAATGCGCAGCATGGTGCTGTCGAAATCGAAACCGTTGAACATGGTCTCGTGGAAGTGCTTGCGCAGCTCTTCGTCGCGGAAAATGCCGGGGTGATGCTTGCGCACATACTCGCCCGCCGCCACGAGAAACCCGGCTGTGCCAGCTGCCGGGTCGACAATGACATCCTTCGGACCAGGCTCCATAAGTTCAACCATCAGCTGAATGATGTGGCGCGGCGTGCGGAACTGGCCGTTCGTGCCGGCGCTGGCGATCTTGCCCAGCATATATTCATAGAGATCACCCTTGGTGTCGCGATCGTCCATCGGGATGTCATCGAGCATGTCGACGACCTTTGCCAGCAGCGCCGGCGTAGGAATGGTGAAACGCGCGCCCTTCATATGCTCGGCATGGCTGGTTCCGGCCTCACCCATTTCGCGCAGGAAGGGGAATACATGCTCCGAGACGATGGTGAACATCTCGGCCGGTGCCCGCTCCTTGAACACGCTCCAGCGCAAATCGCGATAGGCGCGGCCGCGGCTATCGTTACCTTCCGGGTAGACAGCAGAAACCGAGGCAGTGCCAAAACGAGTTAGCTGACGCTCATAGTTCGTTTGCGCATCATCTAACCCGCGCACAAACAGCAAGTAAGTGATCTGCTCAATGACTTCGAGCGGGTTAGAAATACCGCCTGTCCAAAAGGCATTCCAAACAGCATCGATCTTTGATCGCAATTCACCGGTTATCACGGCAGTTCCTTAAGATATAAACTTGAGGGAGTTAAACCTGAGCACGACGGAAGCTCAATGGCGCATCGCTCCAAATATGCATTTATGCCGGTTCCAGAGTTGCCAAACCGTTCCGTGCGCCTAGATTTCTCGGAAGCGAGGAAATTAGTTGCCACGTTATTTAGAGAGCCGCAGCTTGAAGCCATGTATGACCGGCGTGAGGTCCCTCTGTCGCGAGAGCAATTTCCAATCGAGCACTTTCGCGACCTGCCACCGCGTGACAAGCACTACATAGCGTGGCTTTTTGCAGGGCCAGTGATCTTAGACGGCTTAGCACTGGCGAAATTCTCAAGTTATCTGCACGACCCCGTCAGCGGGATCCTAATGATGGTTCCGACCGAATATTGGAAGCAGGCTGGACTGGACTACCCGGTCGACAGCCGCATCCAAATCTTGGCGTCGCTATTTTACGATGCCAGCGTCTATGCCTCCGCTCCCCTGTTCCTCGTTCAGCAAGACCTTGCCGCTGCGTTTTCGAGCACCCCAAAAGCGCGGGCGGGTAGACAGCCCAAATACGACTGGGAGGGGTTCGCAAACCATTTGGGAGACCTCCTAGTGGATAGAGGGATGCCAATGGTTGGCGATCCAGGCTGGTCCTCTCAATCTGATGTGGAGACTGAAATGGCCAGATGGTGCCTCAGTGCTTGGGGGCAAGAACCTAGCCCGTCCGTAATTCGGCATTACGTAAAGCAATCCCTCAACAAGTTTTCGGCCGAGCGAACAGGCTGATAATCGATTTCCGGCAATTTCCGGCCAAATCGGCGGAATTGTCTCTACGGTCCGCGCATGTTCTCGGCGGTCTTCAACCGACACCACGAGATTGAAAATGAACGACTACAATGCGCTACTGGATGCCAAAGCCGCAGCGAACTTGCTCGCCCTCTCACCGTCCACACTCGCAAAACTGCGCATCTACGGTGGCGGGCCTCGCTACTTAAAATTAGGCCGCCGCGTAGCCTACGCACGAGAAGACCTGGATGCTTGGCTCGACCAGAACAGAAGGGCGAGCACTTCTGACCTGACGAAATAGGCTCATCAGCCGGGAGGTGAACTAAGCGCCTCCCGAACCTTCCTCTAGCGAAGGCCAAAAACATTGCCCCCAAGTAACCCAAACAAGTTTAAGCGTGATAACAGCCCTCCAGGGCCATTCGTATGGATCACCAGAAGCATGCTCGAGTCGGATGCATGGCATAGGTTATCTATTGCTGCCCACTCGATCCTTATGCGTATTGAAATTGAGCATCTGGCACATGGCGGTCAGGAGAACGGGCGGCTCACCTGTACCTACGACGATTTTGTTAAATTTGGTGTGCGCCGCAGAAGCATCCCCTCAGCACTGACTGAACTCCAAGAACGCGGCATCATCAGAATAACGAGCGCTGGACGTCGCTCTTCTGGGCTCATGCGCCACCCTAATCAGTACTACCTAACGTGGCTACCTAGCGCTGACGGTGAAATGCCAACCAACGACTGGAAGCGATACAGGCGACGTTGATGAGCTCAACGTATCCCTCCAAAATATATATAGCAGGGGCGGGAACGCCCCCAAGCTTTACTCTTCCTTGCGCTTACTGATGATGCAGTTAGGGTCACATTCGCCCCTAGCAGCAGTCAAAAACCGCCCCTAGGGGAACAAGTTTTGACACCACTACACGCGGGCGCGCGTAAAGGGACGAAAGTGCCCCTAGGGAAGCACCGCAAAGCCGTCCTGTATCACCCCCTAAAGAGCGCGCACCTATTCCCGGTAGGCGAGAATAAAACCGAAGAAGCCGCGCGGTGGTTACCATGTGGTTACTACGCGCGATTAGCAACGCACAGTGATCCAGCTAAGTCATTGAAATTATTGGTGCACCCGGCGAGATTCGAACTCACGACCTCTGCCTTCGGAGGGCAGCGCTCTATCCAGCTGAGCTACGGGTGCAGGCCGGAATCGGGAGGTAGACCCCGATGAATGAGCGGCAAACTAATGGAACTATGGCGCTTTCGCAACCAGCGATGTGGCCCCTTGGGTTCTCTCCACACCTCGTGGCGCCGAGGGGCATATCTATGGCACTTGGCTGGCCTTTATGGGCCTGAGCCTTGGCATCGGAATGGCCGAGCACGGGCCGCGCGCCCCAAAACCTACTGACAGCGTGTGCCAATTTCTGCAGTATGACCAAGGTGTTTATGGAATGCGAGGGAAGCGATGAGCCTAGTAACAGGCCCCGATGGTGCGCCGCGCTGCGGCTGGTGCGGGGAAATCGCCGAATTCATTCCCTATCACGACCATGAATGGGGTTTCCCCGTTGTCGATGACCGCAGGCTGTTTGAGAAAATCAGCCTTGAAGGGTTTCAGTCGGGCCTCTCTTGGCGGACGATCCTTAATAAGCGCGAAAATT
The DNA here is from genome assembly GCF_016461625.1 of Devosia sp. MC532. Classification (NCBI taxonomy): domain Bacteria; kingdom Pseudomonadati; phylum Pseudomonadota; class Alphaproteobacteria; order Hyphomicrobiales; family Devosiaceae; genus Devosia; species Devosia sp. MC532. Next base: position 17,550 of record NZ_JAEMNZ010000016.1, read on the forward strand.
TTCGGTGTGGCTTTGCCAATTTTGAAATCGACGCGGTCGCCCAGTTCACCCAAGACGATGTCGAGCGCCTTTTGCAGAATAGCGGCATTGTTCGACACCGGGGAAAGATCGAGGCGGTGATCAATAATGCGCAACGGGCGCAGGAGTTGATCAAAGAGGCCGGCTCGATTGCAGGCTTTGTCTGGCAGTATGAGGCGAAAACGCAGAGCCCGCCGCAGAGCCAGACGACATCGGCTGAGGCGATTGCCCTTTCAAAGGCGTTCAAGAAACGCGGCTGGAAGTTTGTCGGCCCGACGACCGTCTTCGCCTTCATGCAGGCGATGGGCCTCGTCAATGACCATCATGAAGGCTGCGTGACCCGCGCAAAGGCAGCTGAGGCCCGCGCCGCTTTTTCGCCACCACAAATAAAATAAAGGCGGCTCTGCGCCGCCTTTTGGGCAAGCCTAATTAGGCCTGCGCGCGCACTTCGACCAGCTCGACATCGAAAATAAGGTCTTTGCCAGCCATCGGATGGTTAGCGTCGACCGTGATGGTCTCATCATCCATATCGATCACGGTGATCGTCACAAGGCTGCCATCGGGACCACGGGCCTGCAGTTGCGTGCCGAGCTCCAGGGGGATGCCAGCGGGGACGAAATTGCGGCTCATCACCTGAACCGCCTCGTCGTGGTGGGGACCGTAGGCATCGGCCGCCGGAATGGTGACAGTGGACTTATCGCCGACACGCATCTGCGCAACGTGACGGTCTAGCCCCGGAATAACCTGACCAACCCCGTGGGTGAATTCCAAAGGTTCACGCCCCTCGGAACTGTCAAACACAGTCCCATCGGGAAAGCGCCCGGTGTAATGAATGCGAATGATATCGCCGGTCTGAGGTGTACTCATGGATCGGCCTTTCGGTATAGTGTTTCCAGACGGGCTGGAACGTTTAGGACTGTCGCGGCCTATCGCTTAACCCCTCTTTAAGCCTAAGGCCCTAGAGGGCGGGGCAGGTTCAATGGCTCGCAACGATGAAACCCATTAGGGTTTACTGGCCATATCCAAGACTCTGGGCGAGATCGTGGCCGCAAGAAGCGCCCGAATGCTCGGTCCGATCACACTTGCTGCGCTCGCGTGGCTCCGCCCCAAAGCCGCCGCGTTTTGCGCATACGGCATTTTTACAGACGGGTAATCTGGGAATGCGAATGACGGCACGGCCGCTTACCATCACCGCCACCTTGATCCTAGCCACTGTGCTGGCGGGGTGCTCCTTTGCTGGCATTAAGCCAATGGCGGGGAACCGAGCGGGACAAACTGCAGCTGCTGCACTCGAGCAGGCTGTGGCAACGCCAACGCCGGCCGGCCATGTGCCGAAAGCGGCGGCGGTTCCAACAGCACCTGCCGATGTGGTGATGGCCTATGCCGACACACGCGGCAAGATCAATGCGCTGGTGACCCATTACGCGGCCCAGTACAATGTGCCTGAAAGCCTGATCCACCGCGTGATCGTGCGCGAAAGCACCTATAATCCCGCAGCCCGCAATGGCCCCTATTACGGCCTTATGCAGATTAGCCACGCAACCGCGCGCGGCATGGGCTACCGAGGCGAACCCGCAGGCCTATTGGATGCCGAAACCAATATGCGTTATGCCGTGCGCTATCTGGCTGGGGCTTACATGACCGCTGGTGGCGATCCTGACCGGTCGGTGCAATATTATGCACGGGGCTATTACTACGACGCCAAGCGTCTCGGCCTCGTTGAAAAGGCTGGCCTGCGTTAAGTTTAGCCCTCGCGGCCCAAGAGTTTATTGAGAATAGTGTCGAGTTCGTCGAGCTGGTAGGGCTTTTCCAAGCGCGGTAGATCGCTGGATTGGTTGTGCGGCAGCTCGGCATAACCGGTGACCAAAAGAACCTTCAGGCCCGGGCGGAGCTTTTGCGCGGCTTCCGCCAATTCGATGCCTGTAATGCCGGGCATCGAATAGTCTGTCATCAGAACACTGATGTCAGCGCGTTCTTCGAGCATTTTCAGCGCCTCGGCGCCAGAATAAGCCTCAATTGCGATGTGCCCAAGTTCGGCAAGCAGATCCACCGTATTCATGGTGATCAATGCATCATCATCGGCCACCAAAATTGTAGCCTGCCCCACAGTCGTCGTCATAGGTGAACGCCCCCTCCTCAGCCATGCGCGCTCTTGCGGCGCATTAGGGCTAACACACTGACCTATAGCCTATGAGAGGCCGAGCTCTTCGTCTATGGGAAAATCATCCTGTTTTACAACGTGATAGGGCTTACTGACACGGTTAGGCATTTAGCAGTGCCAAGTCAGGCGTCCGCGGTTAAACTGGACCCAATCTCGAAACGGGAATCGTCTCATGCATCTTTTGCTCGTTGATGGCTCGGGCTACATCTTCCGTGCCTTCTTCGCCCTACCCCAGCTGAACCGCAAATCTGACGGACTGCCTGTCGGCTGCGTGCAGGGGTTCTGCAATATGCTGTTCAAGCTCACCCAGGATATGGAGGGGGACGATCGCCCCACCCATATGGCCGTAATCTTTGACGCCAAGGGCAAGACCTTCCGCGACCAGATTTATGATCAGTATAAAGCGCAGCGCCCGCCTGCACCTGAAGAGCTGGTGCCGCAGTTTCCGCTGACCCGTTCGGCGACCCGCGCTTTCTCCATCCCCTCCATTGAAATGGAAGGCTGGGAAGCCGACGACATTTTGGCGACCTATGCCCGCATGGGCCGCGAGCAGGGCTTTAAGGTCACGATCGTTTCGTCGGACAAGGATCTGATGCAGCTGGTTGAGCCCGATGGTTCGATCCGCTTGCTCGACACTATCGCCCGCCCCGGCCAGCCGCCGCTGCGCTGGATTGGCCCCGATGAAGTGTTCACCAAGTTTGGCGTGACCCCGGACAAGGTTATCGACGTGCAGGCGCTGTGTGGCGACACGGTCGACAACGTGCCCGGTGTGCCGGGCATTGGGCAGAAGACGGCTGCAGAGCTGATCAATACCTATGGCGATCTCGAAACGCTGCTGGAGAAGGCTGGCGAAATTAAGCAACCTGCGCGTCGCCAGAAGCTGATCGACAACGCCGAACTGGCCCGTATCTCTAAGCGCCTCGTAACGCTCTCGCAGGACGTGCCGGTGGAACTCGACATCGACGCCTTGGTGCGTCAGCCGATGGAGCCGGGCAACCTCTTCCCCTTCCTCAAGGCGATGGAATTTGCCACTATCACCAAGCGTTTGGCGGCTCATCTTGATGCCAACCCAGACGATTTCGAGGCGGACCCTGAGCTCCGGGCTGGCGGCGACACGCCGCTGGAAGGCGCGCCAGAAAAGTCCAAATCCCTCTCCGTGGCCAAGGCCAAACTTGCGGCAAATGCGGTCCCGGGCACTGGCCCAGAGCGTCACGCCGCTGAAGAGCATGCGCGGGTCAAAGCCATTCCGGTCAATTATGATGCCTATCGCATAATCACCACCGAAGCTGACCTCGCGGCGATGATCGAAAAGATCATCGACAAGGGGCTCGTTTCGATCGACACCGAAACCACCGGGCTGGATCCGCAATCGGCGGATTTGGTGGGCGTCTGTCTTTCGACCGAAATTGGCGAGGGCATTTATATTCCGGTTGGTCACAGCAAGGCTGGCGACCTGTTGGAAGGCGGCGGCCTTGTCGACGGGCAATTGCCGATCCGCACCGTGCTCGACATGCTCAAGCCGGTTCTCGAAAACCCTGCCATTCTCAAGATCGGGCAGAACTGCAAATACGACATCGAGATTTTAGCCAATCTCGGGATCGCTATGGCCCCGATTGATGACACCATGCTCATCTCTTATGCGCTCGATGGTCCGCGCTATAACGGCATGGATGTGTTGGCCGATCATTGGCTGGAGCATAAAACCATTACCTTTGGTGAGCTGGCGGGGACCGGCAAAAACCAGAAGACCTTTGATCAGCTCGAGATTGCTGCCGCAGCGCGCTACGCCGCCGAAGATGCCGACGTGACGCTGCGCCTCTGGCATGTGCTGAAACCACGTCTAGCAGCAGAAAACGCCACGACGGTTTATGAAACTCTGGAGCGCCCGCTGGCGCCAGTTCTGGCGCGTATGGAAGCGCGTGGGGTGACGGTTGACCGGCAAATGCTGGCGCGCCTTTCGGGCGATTTCTCCCAGCGCGCGGCAGCGTTTGAAGCGGAAGCCTATGAGCTGGCCGGGCAGAGCTTTAATCTTGGATCGCCCAAGCAGCTTGGCGAAATCCTCTTTGATAAAATGGGCCTCGAGGGCGGCACAAAGACCAAGACGGGCGCTTGGTCGACGGGCGCGGATGTGCTCGAAGACCTCGCCGCCAAGGGCATTCCGCTAGCCCGCACCATCGTGGATTGGCGTCAGCTCTCCAAGCTCAAGAGCACCTATACCGATGCTCTGCCGACGTTTATCAATCGGCGGACGGGCCGCGTTCACACCTCTTATCAGCAGGCTTCCGTGCTGACGGGTCGCTTGTCGTCGAACGAGCCGAACTTGCAGAACATTCCAGTGCGTACGGCAGACGGCCGCAAGATCCGTCAGGCCTTTGTCGCGCCCGAAGGCAAGACACTGATCTCGGCCGACTATAGCCAGATCGAGCTGCGCGTTTTGGCCCATATTGCCAATATTGGATCGCTCAAGGATGCGTTCGAAGAGGGCCTCGACATTCACGCGATGACCGCTTCGGAAATGTTTGGCGTGCCGGTGGAAGGCATGCCGAGCGACGTGCGCCGTCGCGCCAAGGCAATCAACTTTGGCATTATCTACGGGATTTCAGCCTTTGGCCTAGCCAATCAGCTGGGCATCGGGCGCGGCGAAGCAGGCGACTATATCAAGACCTATTTCGAGCGCTTCCCGGGCATTAAGGACTATATGGAAGCCCAGAAGTCGCGCGTCAAAACCGACGGGTATGTGACGACGATCTTTGGCCGGAAAATCCAGTTCCCCAATGCAAAGTCGAGCAATCCATCCGAACGCGCCTTTGTTGAGCGGGCCTCGATCAACGCGCCTATTCAGGGCTCGGCGGCTGACATTATCCGCCGTGCCATGATCCGTATGGAGCCCGAACTGGCGAAGGCCGGGATCGAGGCCGACATGCTGCTGCAGGTTCATGACGAACTGATCTTTGAAGTTCCAGAGGGCACTGAGGATAAGGCTATCCCGGTGATCAAGCGGGTGATGGAAACCGCATCAGAACCCGCTGTGCGCCTGACCGTGCCGATCCAGGTGGACGCGCACGCAGCCAAGAACTGGGACGAGGCGCACTAAGCGCCTCGCCTAAACCTCGAAGAATCAAATTTCGGGTGAGGGGCGATCCTCGCCGTGCGGGCGGCGTGGCAGCTCCCCCTTCCTCTGAATGAGATTGCCGATATGCGCGTAAACCAGTTCTGAGCGTCTAGCGAATGGCGTTTCGTCGGCCACATTATACATCGAGCCGTTGCGCAGCGATAAAAGAGCAACTGACACGCATCCATGCTCGCGCATCGGGCTGACAAAAGGCGCTAGGCAGGCTTTTACCATCTCTTCGTCCAGAGACGGCTTTATTGTGTTCCACAAGTGAACTGCGACCGTTCCGCCCTCTGAAACTACTCCAAAATTTGGTTTAAAAATAACAGAATAAAGCCCATCAGCGCTGGTGTATCGCGCTTCTGGCAGCTCAATAAAATTCATTGACCGCCCGTCAATCCAGCGATTTAGCGCAGTGATCCCAGTCAGTGCAGAAGCGCGTTCTGCAGGCTTCTTAATTTCCTTGATCTGTTCGAGAATTGTCGAAACTGGGACTTTCCCAAGGCAAAAGTCCGAACAAAGTGCGCGTAACCTCTTGTGAAAATCGTAACCTCCTCCGCTAGGCGCAAACCGCTTTCGTATCTCAGAAAGTTGAGGGCGCTCATTCAAATGAACGACCTTCAGAAATGCGGAAAACCCGAAGTTAGTCATTATTAGCGCCTCAAACTTCCATGAACGGAATTATTATGGACCTCAGCAAATAACAGGCACTTTCATAACACTTATTAAGTCGATTCCCAACAAAGAGAATTTCACACCACCAAATCACCTCCGATTAACATCAAATTCATGCAACGCTGTCTCTTTATTCAGAAATTTCGCAGTATCCTCCGGGGCATTGATTGGTTTTTGATGAGAACGGACGTCATCATGACAGTGACTGACGACACAATTGCCAAATGCAACGCTGTGACCTTTGCGGCCGGTCAGGCGACAAGCGAATTGATGGGCGAATTTGGCAAGAAGATCGGATTTCAAGAAACTATTGATTATCCGCGCTTTGCCGAGAATGAGGCCAAGGGGCTCAATTTCTTCCTTGTGCACGGATCGATCCCGGACGCCAATAAGCTCAGGCTTATTCGGGCCCTGCGCTCGCACCCCGATGTGATGCGCCGGTTTGCGCCGGTGGTGTGCCTGCTCTCCGGCGGGCCACGGCATCAGGTGGTGCCGCTGGTGGAGATGGGGTTTGACGAGGTGCTGTTCCTCGTCGACAGCGTCGACTCCATGCGCGCCAAGCTCAATGCTCAGCTGAACCACCGGCTGATGTATGTGCAGACGTCCAAATATTTTGGGCCAGACAGGCGGCGGATCGAACTTGTGGATCGCAATGATCCACGCCGCAAATATGGTGGCTCAGAATTTCGGCGGATTATGGTGGTGCGTAACCCCACCAGCGGGATCGAGACGCTGGAAGCGCTCTGATCAGAGCGTGAGGCGCACCAATCGCCCGTCCCCACCCTTGGGAATGCTGAGTGTGACCGTGAGATTTGCCGCTTTGGCAATATCGGGGGCGCGCTCGGCCCATTCGACCAAGACGATGGCGCTGGGATCGTCGAGCAGCCCCAATTCATCGGCTTCGCTTTCATCGGCGAGGCGATAAAGATCGGCATGCATGACAGGCCCCTTGGGCGTGTCATAGGGCTGGATGATAGCGAAGGTGGGGGATGGAACCTCCAACTCCGGATCACCGGCCAGAGCGCGGATAATGGCGCGGGCAAGAGCGGTTTTGCCAGCGCCGAGGTCGCCTTCAAGACGCACGATCATGCCCGGTTGCAGCTCGGCCGCAAGGGTTGCGCCAAATTCTGCCGTAGCCGCGTCGTCAGGAAGGAAGAGGTCCATTATTCGGCCACACCCGCCAAGGCGCTATCACGCGGCAGATTGACGATGATGCGGCTGCCCTTGGGCTCACGGCGTTCAGCCGAGATGGTGCCGCCATGCAGGTTCACAAAGGTGCGCACGATGGAGAGGCCAAGCCCGGCGCCGCGCTGACGGCCGCCAGCGGCAGGAGTATCCAGACGGGTCAGGATCGCCGACTTCAGCTCGTCGGTGAGGCCTGGGCCTTCATCTTCGATGACGAACAGCATGCGATTGTCGCGGCTGGTGACGGCCAAGCGGATCTCGCTGCCCGGCGGGGCAAAACGCGCCGCGTTGGAGAGAAGATTGTAGAGCACCTGCACAAGGCGCGTCCCGTCAGCAATAAGGGACGGCAGGTTGGGCTCGATATCAACCACCAGCTTTGCCGGCACGCCAGAGACTTCCGGCATGGTCGCCGAAATGCCCGCACGGGCCTTTTCGATGAGCGCGGGCACATCGAGCCGCTCAGGATTGAGCTCGGCAATGCCCGCGTCGACAGAAGCCAGATCGAGAATATTGTCGATAAGCACGCCAAGGCTGACCGAGGAGGCGCGGATATAGGAGATATAATCGCGCTGCTGGGCGGTGAGCGGGGAGCTTTCGTCCGCGGCCAGAACTTCGGCAAAGCCGATGATCGAGGTCAGCGGCGAGCGCAGCTCATAGGAGACGTTTTCAACGAAGGCGTCCTTGAGACGATCAGCGGCGACCAGCGCGTCGTTACGCTCCTTGAGCACCTTGGAATAGCTGGCGCTTTCGGTGACGTCGATAAAGGTCATCATCGACTGACCATCGGGCAGACGGGTGATCGAGAAATCGATGAGCTTGCCATCGGAGCGCGTGATGCGCCCCTTCTGGTCCGTGCGGGTCGGATTAAGATCGATGATGGCGCGCTTGAGATCACGCCAGATGGTGGCGCCATCATGGGGCAGCGCTTGCACGCAGCGGCTGGCGATCTGGTCGATATGGGGCGCGGTTTCGAGCTCAGACTTGACCTGCGACCAGAGCTCTTCAAAGCGCGGATTCCACAGGGTCAGGCGGCCATTGGTGCCGAACACAGCCACTGCTTCGGACAGCGCATTGATGGTTTCGCGCTGCACATTGGTGAAGGCCTTGTTGGTTGACGCCATGTTCAACCATTCGGTCATGTCTTCAAAGACATAGATCACGCCGCCTTCAGCGCCTGCGGGCGCGGAAATGACCTTGACCGTGCGACCATCCGGCAGGTGCCAAGGATCGGCCTCAAACGGCTCGGTGCGCTCATAGCTCTTGAGATGGTTGGCGCGCCAGGTGTGGTAATCGACCGTATTGGGGAGCCGGCCTTCAGTGCGCAGCTTATCGAGAATAGCGCGCTCATCGGTGCCGGGGGTGAGGAACAGACGATCCAAGCCCCAAAGCTTGATATAGGCCTCGTTGTACTGCACCAGCTGACGCTTGGCGTTAAAGATGGCAATCGGGGTGCCCAGATTGTCGATCAGGCCAGAGATCGGGGCAACGGCGGCCTCAGGGATCGGCGCTGGATTGGAGATCGACTTGCGTGGCGCCAGATAGCCACCAATGCCACCGGGCACGTCAAACTCAACCACATAACAATTGACCGCTGCAGCTAACGCATCGAGATCAAGGTTCTCGACCGACTTACCGCGCGTTTGCGCCAGATTGACCAAGGCTGGATTGGCAAAATCGAGCTTGCCATCTTCGAGGCGCAAGAAAGCGGGCTCGGGCATATGGGTGATAATGGCCTGAGCGCATTGCCAGTCGGCCGCTTCAACCACGGCAACACTTGCAGCCTCTCCCGGCTCTAAATAGGCGGGGCGCAAGCGCATGGCGATAGCGCCGCCCATGACCCAACCCGAGCAACGGACCTGACGACCATCGAGCGTTTTAAGGCTCGATGAGAAGCGATGACCATGCATCTTCAGATTGTCGAGCAGCTCTTGCAGGCGATTGGCTTCTGCAGGACCGAGCCAGCTGCGCAGATTAAGAACGCTATGAGGCTGACGGCCCACGGGCAGAACGGCCGAAGCATCGCCCAGAATGCGGGGTTCGGCTGGGGTCGCGCTCTCGTCGGTCCACAAGACGGTCAACTCACGCGAGCCCGCGATCAGGCTCTCATATTCATCGACCATGTTGCGCAAGTCAGCGATTTGCGAGGAGGCGCGACGACGCGCGGCGCGCGTATCGACCAAAATCGAGCGCACAACGGCCATGGCGATGAGCGAGAAAGCGCCCGCGCCGAGCACAACGGCCACCGGCGCAATGCCGCCGAGACTGACCGGAACACCGCTCTGAGCGACAGCCGGAGCTGCGGCGAGCAGAGACAGAGGGGCAGCGCTCAGTGCTGCGAATCCCAAGTGTTTCCGGAATCGTTCCGGCACCATGCCAAGCCTCATGTGTTCGTTGCGCCAAGGTCCGACCCACAGGGGCCAGTATGCAATTACTGCTTTGGCGGCGGCCTACGCGGAGAATGGCTCTCCTGCCGCTCGCTGATCCGAACACTTAAAATCAAAGTATCCGAATCACCCTGACATTAGCCGTGGTCGGAATCGGGCAAAAGAGTCTTCCTGCCTGTGAGGAGCGGGCAAATGGCAAGGAATGGGCTTGACTGTGAACGAAACAGAAACCTTTACGAAACGTAAAAGCCCGGGCAAATCACCCGGGCTTTCACATGTTTATTTCAGGCTAAGCGCCGGAAAATCTAAGCATTGCAAGGCTTATAGCGCAGTTTAGAACGCGGTCCAGTCGTTCGTGGCGTCGCGCGGTGTGTGTTTTGTCGCAAGCTTGGGGCGCGCAGCGCGTGGCGCAACCGCGTGACCAAGATAATCCATTGCGGCCTTACGTGACGGGTCCGAACCGGCCAGCTGGAAGACATCGACGATGCGATCGAGCTCGTTCGCCTGTTCTTCGGTCTGCTCGATCGAGGCGTTGATCTCTTCAACCAAAGCGGCGTTGTGCTGGGTCATCTCATCCATCTGACGAACAGCGGTGTTGACCTCGGCAATGGACGACGCCTGTTCGCCGCTGGCGCGGGCAATGGCATCAAGCAGCACCGTGTTGGCGCGCACGCCATCGAGAATACCGGCAAGCTTGGCCGCAGCGTCCGACACCAGCCTGGTGCCCGTGGACACCTGCGTCGCGCTCTGGTCGATCAGTACCTTCACGTCCGAAGACGCCGTGGCGGCGCTTTGCGCCAAGCGACGGACTTCAACGGCCACCACAGCAAAGCCCTTGCCAGCCTCGCCCGCACGCGCCGCTTCGACCGAAGCGTTCAGCGCCAGAAGATTGGTTTGGAAAGCGATGTCATCGATCATGCCGATGATGTTGGAGATTTTGGCGGACGACTCGGTGATACGGGCCATGGCCTCATTGGCATCGCCCATGACCGCCCCGCCCTGCTCCGCCGCAACCGAAACGTGGCCAGCCTTAGCGCTGGCATCATGCGCCTTATTGGCGTTTTCGGTGACGGTCTGAGCCAATTGCTCCATGGCCGCAGAGGTCTGCTCAATGGTCGCCGCCTGACGCGTAGTGCGCTCGGAGAGATCATTTGCGCCTGCGAGAATTTCGCTGGTCGCAGACTTGAGCGTGCCGGATGTGCCACGCAGCTGCAGAACGATCGAAGAAAGCTTGTCAGCCACTTCGTTGACGTCGTTCTTAAGCTTGGCGAAGGCACCACGATGTTCGCCACGCATGCGCGCGGTGAGATCGGTGTTGGCCAGCGCGGCGAGAACTTCGCCGGTTTCAACGACGCCACGCTCGACGCTATCGACCAGCGTATTGACCGAAGCGGCCAGTTGGTTGAGTTCCTGATCGGGGAAATCAGCGGTGACGCGGCGCGAGAAATCGCCATTAACCGCAGCATCGACAACTTCACCGAATGCCTGCTGGAGGGCACCCATGGTCTTCTTGCGTTCGTCCTGATCGGCAATGATCCGGGTCGCTTCCGCTTCTGTCATCTGCGAAACCTTGAGGCCATTCTGACGGAAGATTTCGACCGAACGCGCCATCGCGCCAATCTCATCGTGGCGCGAGACGCCTTCAACGACCAGATCGAAGTGGCCTTCGCTCAGCTCAACCATTTGCGCGGACAGACGATTGACCGGGCGCGTGAGGCTGCGGGCGATCAGCCAGCCGACCAGTGTCGACGCAGCGATCAGAGCCAATGCGATGGCAGTGCTGCTGATCACTTCTTCCCAGTAGAGCTCTTCAATATCGGTCTGAAGCACGCCAGTACCAACCGCCCAGCTCCAGGGCGCAAAGTTCTGAACATAGGTTAGCTTATCGACTTCAGCGCCGTTTTCATCGTTGGGATTGAAGCCGAAGGTTGTGAAGATGGAACCCTGCAGGCGCGCGCCATCGGTATATTCTTCGATAAAGCGCTTGCCGCGGGAATCCACACGGTCGCGCATATTGGTGTTGACGACATTGGGATTGGTGTTCGCCAGCATGACGTAATCATGGCTGACCACGAACACGTAGTCGTCACCCGAATAGACCATGGAGCCGACAGCACGCAGCGCTTCCGCCTGCGCGTCTTCGAGCGTCATCTCGCCAGACTGAACGCGGGCTTCATAGGAGCCGAGCACTGAGACAGCCGCTTCAACGACGCTGCGAATTTCGGTTTTCTTGAGTTCAGTGAGGTTTGTGCGGGTGTGGCTGAGCTGGAACCCGATTACGCCGACAAAGCCAACGATGAACAGGGCAAGAAGGATATACATTCGGCGCGAGATGCTGCCGATAAGGCGATCGAACATGGATAGTCTCAGGGAGAGAGGCGGGTGGGGCTTACGCTCACTCAGACATTTCAACTGCGGCTTAAAATTTAGATAAGGTTTACCATGTCTTACCCATAAAAAAGCCCGCCGAAGCGGGCTTTCTCATATCTGGTGGCAGAACCGAAAATTAGTAGCGGTACTCGCCGGACTTGAATGGGCCGTCGACATCGACGCCGATGTAGTCAGCCTGGGTCTTGTTGAGCTTGGTGAGCTTTGCGCCGAGCTTGGCCAAGTGCAGTTCAGCGACCTTCTCGTCGAGGTGCTTTGGCAGCACGTGAACGGCCTTGGCCATGGTTTCGCCCTTGGTCCAGAGTTCGACCTGAGCCAGCGTCTGGTTGGCAAAGGATGCCGACATAACAAAGCTTGGGTGACCGGTGGCGTTGCCAAGGTTCACGAGGCGCCCTTCGGAGAGAAGGATCAGGCGGCTGCCATCTGGCTTCTCGATCAGATCGACCTGTGGCTTAACATTGGTCCACTTGAAGTTGCGCAGACCGAGCACGTCGATTTCGTTGTCGAAATGGCCGATGTTGCAGACAATGGCCATGTCCTTGAGCTTGCGCATGTCATCGACCATCAAGACGTCACGATTGCCAGTGGCTGTGACGACGATGTCAGCGCGGTGCGCAGCGTCTTCGAGGGTGACGACTTCAAAGCCTTCCATCGCCGCCTGCAGCGCGCAGATCGGATCGACTTCGGTGACGAGCACGCGGGCGCCAGCGCCACGCAGCGATTCAGCCGAACCCTTGCCCACGTCGCCATAGCCGCAAACGATGGCGACCTTGCCAGCGAGCATCACGTCGGTGCCGCGACGGATCGCGTCAACGAGCGATTCACGGGTGCCGTACTTGTTGTCGAACTTGGACTTGGTGACCGAGTCATTGACGTTGATCGCTGGGAACGGCAGTTCGCCCTTAGCGGCCAGCTGATTGAGACGCAGAACGCCTGTGGTGGTTTCTTCCGAAACGCCACGGATGGCATCGCGGATCTTGGAGAAGAAGCCCGGGGACTTGGCGAGGCGCTTGCGGATGGTGGCGAAGAAGATTTCTTCTTCTTCCGAACCTGGCTTGTCGAGAACAGAAATGTCCTTTTCAGCCTTGGCGCCAACCAGCACGTACATGGTCGCGTCGCCACCGTCGTCGAGGATCATATTTGGGGTTTCGCCATTGCCCCAATCCATCATGCGGTCGGTGAATTCCCAGTATTCTTCGAGGGTTTCACCCTTGTGCGCGAACACGGGAATGCCAGCAGCGGCGATGGCAGCAGCAGCGTGATCCTGGGTCGAGAAGATATTGCACGACACCCAACGTACGTCCGCGCCGAGAGCAACGAGGGTCTCGATCAGCACGCCGGTCTGAATGGTCATGTGCAGCGAGCCCGCAATGCGCGCGCCCTTGAGCGGCTGAGCAGCAGCATATTCAGAGCGAATGGCCATCAGGCCCGGCATTTCGATCTCGGCAATGCTGAGCTCCTTGCGGCCGAAATCTGCAAGAGAGATGTCCTTGACCGAATATTCAGTCGCTGGGTTTGTCATGGGTCGGCTCCACAGGAGAAAGGTTTTGTCATTCCTATACGGAATGGAAAGGCACGGATCAATCGGGATATAAAGATTTGTTTATATCCCGACATCGACCGGGCGTTATCCAGTGTGGCGCGGCGCTGGTGTGCGCAGGAAGCTCTCCAGCATTTCGCGCGACATTGGGCGGCCTAAGGCATAGCCCTGAAGAATATCGCAACCGAGGTCTCGCAAGACCGCTGCGTGCTCCATGGTCTCGACGCCTTCAGCGACGATATCGATGTCCATGGATTTGCCGATGTCGACGATGGAGTCAACGAGGCGGCGCTGACTCAGGCTGTCGACGATGGGGGCGACCAATTGTCGGTCGATTTTGAGGCGGCGCGGACGCAGCTTTTGCAAGGAGACGATGGAGGCGTAACCGGTGCCGAAGTCATCGATTTCAATATCGATACCGAGCTGCTTGATGCGCTCGATATTGAACGAAACAACGCTGTCGCTTTCATCGAGATAGATGGATTCCACCAGCTCGAAGGCGATGCGCCCCGGCTCGATGTCCAGCGCCTTGAGGCTATCGCCCAAGGTCTCATCATTGAGGCGACGCAAAGACACGTTCACCGAAGCATGGGGCACGTGTAGCCCGATAGCGTCCCAGCGCTTGAGATCTGCCAGCACCTGACGCAGCACCAGAGAATCTAGCGCGCTGACGACATTGAGTTCATCGGCGATGCGCATGAAGCGATCGGGCGTCAACAGACCCTCAGTGGGGTGATGCCAGCGCACCAGCGCTTCAACGCCGGTGACGGCCAAGGTGCGGGCATCGACCTGCGGTTGATAAAAGGCGATAAACTCGTGGTTTTCGAGGCCGCTGAGGATTTCGTCGGCGATGCGCTTGGAACTGATGACCTCGCTCTGCAGCTCTTGGGTGAAGAACTCATAGCGATTGCGCCCGCGCGCCTTGGCCCGATAGAGGGCAATATCGGCATTGATCAGCAGCTGTTTCACATCGGTATTGGCTGAGCGGCTGACGGCAAGCCCGACGCTCACACCAAAGCGGCATTCATGCCCTTCGTGCAGCACAGGCTTGCGCATTTCGTGCACGATCTTGTCGGCCATGGCGGTAAGGCGATCATCGCTCGCGCCAGCGCTCGAGACGATGACAAACTCATCCCCGCCAATGCGGGCAACAAAATCGGTATCGTGGCAATTGAAGCGCAGCACTTCGGCGGCGTGGACCAGCATGGCATCGCCTGCGGCATGGCCAAGGGTGTCGTTGATCTGCTTGAAGCGATCAAGATCGATATGGAGGAGCGCGATCGAGCCGGCGCCATAGTAGCCGTCCTGCTGATGTTGCTTGAGCATGTCGTCGAGGTAACGACGGTTCGGCAGGCCGGTGAGACTATCGTGGAGCGCGTTGTGTTCGATGGAAATACGCGCCGCTTCGAGATCCTTATTGCGCGCCTCGGTGAGGCTCTTGGCGTTGAGCAGCGCCTGATGCATTTCGACGTCGGCGGTGATGTCAAAATTCACCCCGATAATCGCGTCGGACCGGCCTTCTTCGCGGAAGAAGGCGCCAACCGAGCGAACGTAGCGAATGCCGCCGTCTGGCCTGACCACGCGATAGGTGGACTCTGATCGCCCCTCGGAGACCATGTCCTTAAAATCACTGCTGGCGCGTTCGCGGTCTTCTGGGTGGACCGCCGCCAGCCAATCTTCATTGCGTCGCGGTTTGCCATCATTAGGCGTGCCATAGAGAAAATTGGTGCGGGCATCCCAAGTCTCGAGCCCGCTTTCAAGATCGATCTCCCAGACGCCGACCTTGGACACATCCAGTGCCAAGTGGAAGCGGCGCGTCAGGGCGTCCAGCTCTTGGGCGTGGTCGGCGATCTCGCGGATATGGTTTTGGCGCTGCTGCACCATGCGACCGGTGAGGAGAATGGGCAGCAAAATCAGCGCGCCGGCAATGCCCAACATAACGCGCAAGGCCCATGTGGCAGCGGCGTTTGGAACCCAACCGTTTTTGGGCACGACGGCAAAGCGCCACTGGCCATCGGTGAGATTGACATCGGCATAGACCGGATTGCGCGGGGAGAGGTCCTGACCAAAGATGCGCTGCCCGCTCGGTTGCTCGCGCGTGTAGAGCGTGAGGGAGAGGTCGAAGTCGCGGTTTTCGATAATACCGCTCGCCATGAGCAGCCTTGGACCATCAACGACCGCCGAGACAATGCCCCACAGACGCGCGGTATTGGGATCAAAAATGGGGTAACGAGCGACGAAACCAACGCCGCCTTGCACCAAAGCCAGGGGGCCGACAAAATGGGACTCACCGCTGGTGAGCATGCGTTGAACCGCAGGCCATTGCTCGGGCGAGGTGCGGTAATCAAAGCCGATGGAGTCTTCATTGCCCGTGCGCGGATAGGCCCAGCGCACCACCATGTCAGGGGCTAAGGTGACCGCGCGGATTTGGCTATTGCCGTCGAGCGTCGCCGCTGCCAATTGCCTGAAGCGGCTTTCGTCCAGCTCAACATCGGCGGCAATGGCGGAGGCCATGCCTTTGAGCAGTTGGAGATTGCTCTGAATATTGCTTTCCAGCTTGGTGCGAATGACCGAGAGCTTTGAAATATATTCCGCGCGCATACGCGTTTCGGCAATCTGTTGATTTTGCTGTTCGATAAGAAACGCAAAGACAGCAAGAAGTGCCAGAGCAATAAGGATCGGCACCACAACAATGCGATGCCAACCAATCAATTTCCGGGAGTATTTCATTCCGGTTTTGCTTGAGATTTCCCCACCCCGCTCAAAGCGACGAGGGGAAGTAGATCATCATCAGATTAATAGATTCAAACGATTTTTGACTTAACTCGGGACCACATCTGGTCTTAGAGCGCTGTAGGGACGATGGTTTTAACAATTGAGGCGTCGAGCGCTTCATAGTCGTGCAGGCCAATGACGTCGTAGAGTTCTTGGCGCGTCTGCATCTCAGGCAGCATGGCCTTGGTGCCGCCATCGCGCTTGATGGTGGCGTAAAGCTTTTCCTGCGCCTTGTTGGCGACGCGCAAAGACGACACCGGCCAGATGACCATGGAATAGCCCAGAGCCTCAAATTCAGACGCCGTCTGATAGGGCGTGCGGCCAAATTCGGTCATGTTGGCCAGAAGCTTAACGCCCGGCATCGCCTTGGCGAAGTCGCGGAACATGTCGATGGTGGTGAGCGCTTCCGGGAAAATCGCATCAGCCCCGGCTTCGACGTAAAGCTTGGCGCGGGCGATGGCACCATCAAGGCCTTCACTGCCAGCAGCGTCGGTGCGGGCGATGATGACCATATCGCGGCGCGCCTTGGCAGCAGCGGCGACCTTGGCCGCCATGTCATGGGCATCGGCAAGTTTTTTATCGTTGAGGTGGCCGCATTTTTTCGGCAGCAGCTGGTCTTCGAGGTGGACTGCCCCTGCCCCAGCTTCTTCAAAAGAGCGGACCATGTGCATGACGTTGAGCGCTTCGCCATAGCCCGTGTCGCCGTCGACCAAGAGCGGCAGGCCGGAGGCCCGAGCAATCTGGCGGATGAAGAAGCACACTTCATCGACGGTGATGATCCCGAGATCGGGAATACCCATCGACGCGGTCATGGCCGCGCCCGAAAGATAGAGCCCTTCAAAGCCCGCATTGCGGGCCTGAATAGAGGCTTGGCCATTGTGCGCGCCGGGAAGCTGGAGGATCTGCGGGCGATCCAAGAGGGCCCGAAAGCGAGACCCCGCGCTTTCGCGCGGGAGTTCAGCACTGATGAGATAGGGCATGGTTCAAGCCTCCTTGCGATCTTTGAGCGGCACGAACTTGAGATCTTCCGGGCCGATGTAATTGGCCGAAGGGCGAATGATCTTGCCGTCCTGACGCTGCTCGATGACGTGAGCGGACCAGCCGGAGGTGCGCGCAATGACAAAGAGCGGGGTGAACATGGCGGTTGGAACGCCCATGAGATTGTAAGAAACGGCCGAGAACCAATCGAGGTTCGGGAACATTTTCTTGGCGTCCATCATCACCGTTTCGATACGCTCGGCGATATCGAACTGGCGTTTCGCCCCGGCTTGCTCCGCGAGAGCTTTTGAGACGCGCTTGATGACGACATTGCGCGGATCGGAGACGGTATAGACCGGGTGACCAAAGCCGATGATGACTTCCTTATTCTCAACGCGCTTGCGGATATCGGCTTCGGCTTCATCTGCCGAGGCGTAGCGCTCTTGAATTTGAAAGGCGACCTCATTGGCCCCGCCATGTTTGGGACCGCGCAACGCGCCGATTGCCCCAGCGATGGAGGAATACATGTCCGAGCCCGTGCCCGCGATGACGCGGGCGGTGAAGGTCGAGGCATTGAACTCATGCTCGGCGTAGAGAATGAGCGAAACATGCATGGCCTTAACCCATTCCGGGCTCGGGGCTTTGCCGTGCAGCAGATGTAAAAAATGACCACCAATGCTGTCGTCGTCGGTTTCAACCTCGATGCGGCGACCATTATTGGCGTAGTGATACCAATAGAGAAGGATCGAGCCGAGGTTGGCCATAAGGCGATCGGCAATGGTGCGGGCGTCGGCCGTGTTGTGATCGCTCGGCTCTGGCAGAGTGCAGCCCATGACTGATACGCCGGTGCGCATGACATCCATGGGATGGGCACCGGCTGGCAGGGCTTCGAGCGATTGGCGGACGGCCAGAGGCAGTCCACGCATGGCCTTCAAACGCGTTTTATAGGCGGCGAGCTGAGAGACCGTTGGCAGAGTGCCGTGGACCAGAAGGTGCGCCACCTCCTCGAACTCGCAGGTTTCTGCGAGGTCGAGAATGTCATAGCCGCGATAATGAAGATCGTTGCCTGTGCGCCCAACGGTGCACAGGGCGGTGTTGCCAGCGGCAACACCTGAGAGAGCAACGGATTTCTTTGGTTTGAACGTCGTTTCCATGACGTCCTCCCTCAGAAAATGCCGGCAGGAGCTTCAGGACCGAGCTGGTCCGTCGTCACCACAAAGTTAAGCTGGCGCACTTCTGCAGCGGTAAGGCTGGGCAGACGCTCGACAAGAGCGAGGAAGCGATCCTGCTCCTCTTTCGAGACGATGCCTTCGCAGAGCGTGCGGAACTTTTCGATGTAGTTCGGGCGGCTAAAGGGACGTGCACCATTGGGGTGTGCATCCGCGACGCCAAGCTCATCAACGAGCGTTGTGCCATCTTCCATGGTGATGATGACCTGACCACCATAGGCCATGTCTTCGCCCTTGGCGTGATAACGCTTGGTCCAGATCGGGTCTTCTTCGGTGGTGATCTTGTGCCAGAGAGCGACGGTTTCCGGACGGTTGGCGCGTTCGGGAGCGTAGCTCTTGACGTGGTGCCAGCCGCGATCTTCGAGCGCCACCGCAAAGATATACATGATGGAGTGGTCGAGCGTTTCGCGGCTCGCCTTAGGGTCCATCTTCTGCGGATCGTTCGCACCCGTTCCGATGACATAGTGGGTGTGATGGCTGGTCTTGATCAGGATCGACTTGATCTTGGAGAAGTCGGCAATCTTGGCGCCCATGCGCTTGGCCAGATCGATAAGCGCCTGGCTCTGATATTCAGCCGAATATTCCTTGGTGTAGGTATCCATGATGGCGCGCTTGGCTTCGCCCTTTTCCGGCAGCGGCACGTAGTAACGCGCAGATGGGCCGGAGAGGAGGTAGGCGATAAAGCCGTCTTCCCCTTCATAGGCTGGAGAAGGTGCGCCTTCGCCGCGCATAACGCGGTCCACCGCCTCAATGGCCATTTTACCCGCAAAGGCAGGGGCATAAGCCTTCCACGTGGAAATCTCGCCCTTACGCGACTGGCGCGTGGTGGTGGTGGTGTGGAGCGCCTGCTGGATCGCCTGATAGGTGATTTCGGTCGAGAGCCCCAGAAGCGCACCAATGCCACCAGCGGCCGAAGGGCCAAGGTGGGCGATATGGTCGATCTTGTGTTCGTGCAGACAGATGCCCTTTACGAGATCGACCTGAATTTCATAGCCCGCTGCAATGCCGCGCAGCAGAGCCTGTCCGTCGAGACCCTTTGCCTGCGCCACCGCGAGAATGGGTGGGATATTGTCGCCGGGGTGGGAATAGTCAGCGGCGAGGAAGGTGTCGTGGAAGTCGAGTTCGCGCACGGCCACGCCGTTGGCGTAAGCGGCCCATTCGGGCGAGACTTTGACATTTTCGGGCAGACCAAAAACCTGCGCGCCACGCGGGGATTGGTGACCCAAGGCCTGAGCCCGGGCCGAACGGATGGGACCGCGCGCAATCGAGGCGGCAGCCACAGAAGCGTTGTCGATGATACGATTGCCAATCATCTCAATGACGTCGGCGTCGAGGGCGACCGGATCGGTAGCAACACTGGCGAGCTTCCACGCCAATTGGTCCTCGCGAGGAAGATGCTCAGCCGATTTATAGGTGCGTACTTCGTGGGTCTTCATGCTGGCTCCTCTTCCGGCACTAATCTATTTGCTTGAGCATAGACCTCTCCAAGGTCAGGTCCCAAGCGGAGAACTGATGCGTTTGCGGCAAGCCCCCTTGCCCTTTACGTCAAGCGGGCTCGAAGTTTGGTTCGTCGGGTGAAATTGGACGGCACCCTTGGGCGTAGCGTCGTGCATTTTGCACGTAGCGCTCGGCCGATGCGGCAAGCGCGGCGACGCCCTCGGCATCAATGTCGCGAACGACTTTGCCGGGCGCGCCCAAAACCATGGAATTGTCAGGGATGACCTTACCCTCGGTGATGAGGGCATTGGCGCCGATGAGACAGTTTTTGCCAATAACCGCTCCATTGAGCACGGTTGCGCCCATGCCAATCAAGCTGTTGTCGCCAATGGTGCAGCCATGAACAATGGCAGCGTGGCCAATGGTGACATTCTCGCCGATCACCAGCGGATGACCGGTATCGGTGTGCAGAACACTATTTTCTTGAATATTGGTGCGCCGACCAATGGTGATGCGCTCAATGTCGCCGCGGGCGGCAACGCCGAACCAAATGCCGACATCGGCCCCGACAACAATATCGCCCACCAGAACAGCAGTTGGTGCGATCCAGGCGACCTCAGGGTCGATTTTGGGCGCGACGCCATCAAGTGCATAAATCGGCATTGTTGTAGTCCTCCCTGACCGCATTATGCAGGTCCGGGAAGACGCAACAAGGGCTTGTACGTCGCAGATTTAAACGATGACGTTATAGGCGGCGCGCATCTGGGCAATGTCTTGCAGCGTTTGATGAAAGAGTGACCAGTCATCGCTCTGCGCAATGGGGGCCCAGATGGCTTCCACCTCATCGATGAGCATGGTGCGCGGCTTTTTCTGGGCAAAATAGGCGTGGCCGAGGTTCACATCATCCGATGGCCCATAGCGCTCCAAAAGATCGGCGAACGGCCGAAAAGCCTCGCTGGCGTAAAGATCAGCGCTGGGGCTGGTCGCGGCGCGATCAAAGCTCAAGACGCCACCACGCCAATCAAAGAAGAACTGCTCATAGGGTGCTTTGCTGGCCGTGAGGAAGGCGAACATGGCGGCAACGAGGGCGGTGTCTTCGTCCACGTCACGCGGTTTTAGGCCGAGGCGGCGGAGCACCTGACGGCCCAATTGGTCGCGGAACTGCGGCCAGATGGTGTTGAGCGCGGGCTCTAGCTTTTCGATCGACGACAGCGGGACGAGACATTCGGCGAGGCGGGTCAAATTCCAGGCGAGCGTGTCGGGCTGGCGACCAAAGGCATAGAGCCCGGTTTCGTCGAAATAGGCAGCGGTGAAGGTGGGGTCATAGGTTGGAATGAACCGCCACGGACCGTAGTCAAAGCTCTCGCCGGTGATGTTGATATTGTCGGTATTGAGAACGCCATGGACAAAGCCGGCGGCGGTCCATTGCGCACCAAGGCGAGCGACTTCGGCGACGACGCGTTCGAGCAATGCCGCCGCGCGGTCTTCTGCATCGGCGAGGTCGGGATAGTAGTGGGCGATGGTGTGATCCACCAAACGCTGGAGATTTTCCTTATCGTCGAAATAGGCAAAGCGCTGGAAAGTGCCGATGCGAATATGGCTGTGGCTGAGGCGCGTCAGCACTGCCGAACGCGTGGGTGACGGCTCGTCGCCACGATGCAATTGCTCGCCCGTCTCGACCAGCGAGAAACTTTTTGACGTATAGACGCCCAAGGCTTCGAGCATTTCGGTGGCGAGCACTTCGCGCACTCCACCCTTGAGCGTCAGGCGACCATCGCCGCCGCGCGACCATGGGGTTTTGCCAGAGCCTTTGGTGCCGAAATCGAGCAGGCGCCCATCAACCGGGTCGATGCATTGGGCAAACAAAAACCCCCGCCCGTCGCCAAGATCGGTGTTGTATGACCGGAACTGATGGCCGTGATAGCGCAGCGCCAAGGGTTCGGGGAACGACCCCTCAAACGGCTCAAACCGTCCAAAATGATCTAACCATTTGGAATCACTGAGTGCGTCCAAGCCAATGCGTTCGGCCCACCGATGATCGCGGTGGCGCAGAATGGTTTTTGGAAAATCGGCAGGAGCCACGCGATCAAAGAAGGCATTGCCAAGGGCCTGATGCGTTTGCACGGGTCTAAACTGGGTCATGCTCTACCAATGCTCGCACGAGGGGTTGAGTTCGACACGCAGGTCGGGCTTGCACAGCTGTCGCTTCCGTATCGGCAAATTTCAGCATATAGCGCAATCTATGATGCCTGATCTCGATAGTATTCGCCTGACGCCCTTTCAAGCCGCCATCTTCGACATGGACGGCACCCTGCTCGACACCGAGATGTTCTTTAAGACCATCGTCTATGAAGTGGCCGATGAGCTTGGCTATGTCATGACCCATGATATCCATCGCGGCATGGTTGGATCGAGCAACGAACACACCAAGCTGTGGCTGCAGCACTCCTATGGGAAGGAATTCTCGTATGAAGCCTTCAACAACCGATGCCTTGAGATGATCGATGTCATGGGCGCGGATGGAGTGCCGGTGAAGGCCGGTGCAATCGAGTTTCTCCGTGAGATTCGCGAGCGCGGTATTCCAACAGCGGTCGCGACCTCCTCATCGCGCAAGCATGCGCACCACCATTTGGCGAGCTCGGGGCTGATTGATCTGTTTGATACCATCGTCACCCGCGACGATGTCATCAACCCTAAGCCCGACCCAGAGCCCTATCTGTTGGCAGCCAAGCGCCTTGGTGTTGATCCGACGCTGTGCCTGGCGCTCGAAGACAGCAATGTTGGCGTCCGTGCGGCCCACGCAGCTGGTATGCAGACGATTATGGTGCCGGACATGGTCGGCCCCGATGAACATATCCACAGGCTGGGTGTGTCTGTGATGGAAAGCCTAAACCACGTTCATCGTGCGGCATTCCACGGCGAATAAGGGGAATCCGGGCGTCGCCCGGATTAACCATTTTCGGTAATAGATAAATCTTTATCGAATAGCGTAAGCACTCATTCAGCATCCCTAAAACTCAGCGAAATCAAAGGTTTCCATAAGGCCTTCGGGCCTTTAACTATAGCTTAAGTTGCTAATTGCTATGGTTAAGCAGCCGTAAATTTCGACTTCCATCGGGCGCCATCCTTGGCTAGTGTAAGGACAACGACCGATGGCCGCTTAGGCGGACACGGAGAAGGCTCACCGGCAACGACCGGCTGGGCTCAGGGATAAGGACGGGGCTTTGAAGAAAAGCTGGCAGCAAAATTCGACCCGAGCGTTTTCAGCCGCTCTCGCCGTTGGCGCCTTTGCGCTCACTTTGCTCGTTACCTTTTCGCCGGCCCGCGCCGAAACCGCAGTTACCCTTCCCCACGCCATTCCTGAAGCATTGACCGAGCTGCGCCAGCAGCCTGCTCTGGGCGCGACGCTGAACATCCGTCCGGGTGAACAGCCGCTGACCGAAGCGCTCGTTGCCAATTATGCCAAGCGCCAGCAGGAGCTGCGCTCCGTATCGGTAACACTGGCTGGCCCACAGGCGGAGCTGACCGATGACGTGCTGATGGGCTATATTTCGCGCGGCTCTGTCGGCGAGCCCCACACCGCGCTTTCGGCCATCGCGAGCTTCACCGCACCGGTGCCAGTGTCCAAGAACACCGTTTCGAGCGACATCCTCGCGTCCTATCTCGAAAATGGCTATCAGCCGACCGAGAAGCGTCTGGCAACTGCCAATGCGGAACGCGAATGCCTCGCACAGGCGATTTATCACGAAGCCCGCGGCGAAACCGCAAGCGGCCAGCTGGCTGTGGCCAATGTGATCGTCAACCGCGCGCGTTCGGGCAAGTTCCCGGGTTCGCTCTGCGGCGTGATCTATCAGAACGCCAATAAGGGTCTTTATCGTTGCCAGTTCACCTTCGCTTGCGACGGTCGTGACGATACGCCAACCGAACGCCGCGCATGGGCGAACTCGCAGGATCTTGCCCAGACCATCTATAAGAAATTTGCTATCGGCAAAGAGATCGGCGCTGTGCCGGGCAAGACACTTTACTACCACACCACTGCCGTGCGCCCATCTTGGGCAAACACCTTCCATCAGGTGGCAGCGGTGGATAGCCATATTTTCTACGCGCCAAACTGAGGCGGGTCAGAGTTGGGATTTTAAAGAGGCGCCTTGAGCGCCTTTTTTGTTGGGGTTTTGTGGGGCTGTTCGGCAAAACGCGCGTGCTAGTGCTGGTCCATCACCCCACCCCGGCCCTCCCCTCTGGGGGAGGGAGGTATAGCGGTGTTGGGGGAGGGAACGAAGTCGGGCGGGTGCTGTGCAGGCAGAGGCTGGGATGGAAAGGGCGGAGCTTTGGGCGGGTGCGATGTGGTCCAAAATCAGCGTTCAATCACCCCACCCTCGATCCCTCCCCCTCAAGGGGGACTGTTCATTTGGGACTCCTTATGAGGTGTCTGTTGAAGAACAGATTGAGCGTAATCTCGAGCATCTGCACTGTTTTGGAGACGCGCTTTGTCCGCCGATTGAACCGCGCAAGATTGTCCCT
>NZ_JAEMNZ010000017.1:0-37014 GCF_016461625.1 Devosia sp. MC532
GCTGGGGAGGCCGAAAGGACGCGCCCAATGGCCCGAATGCCGGTGCCGTTGAGATACATCTGAACGGCCTGCGCTTTTGTCTGAGCGCTGAATTTAGGGGCGCGATCAGTAAAGTACCGACCACACTCCTTACAGCTAAATCGCTGGTAACCCGCCTTGAGACCGCGCTTGACCGTGGCAGTGCTAGAACAATCTGGACAATCCATCTCAAACCCTCCGGCAAATCACCCCCAAGCAGTCAAACTAGAATCCCAAATGAGCAAGTTGTAAACAGTCCCCCCTCAAGGGGAGGGAGGCAGAGCGGTGTTGGGTGAGGGAACGACGTCAGGCGGGCACTGAGGGCGTTGCGAGGGATTTAGGGTGACGCGGTCGGTAGACGTAAAAAGGCCCCTTCACCCGGCCTGCGGTCGACCTCTCCCCCTAAGGGAGAGGTAAAGAGGGTGTCGGTTTTTGGGCATGCGTCAAAACCCAGACAATAAAAAAGGGCGCACGGGGCGCCCTTTTTATATTCTGTGACTGGTGACGCTTATTCAGCTGCCATGGCCATCTGGGGGCCCGCGCCGGCATCGGCTTCGGAACCGAACTTTTCAAAGTTCTTCTGGAACAAAGCCACAAGCTTGGTGGCCTGCATGTCGTAGGCGTCGGTGTCGGCCCAGGTCTGACGTGGGTCGAGCAGCTTGGCGTCGATCCCCTCGAGAGCGGTTGGCACCGCAAAGCCGAACATTGGGTCGAGACGGAATTCAACGTCATCAAGCGAGCCGTCAAGCGCTGCAGTGAGCAGACGACGGGTCGAGGCAATGTCGATACGCTTGCCAGTGCCGTAGCCGCCGCCGGTCCAGCCGGTGTTCAGCAGCCACGCTTGAGCGCCGCTCGAACGCAGACGGTCCGCCAGCATTTCGCCGTAAACGGTTGGGTGCAGTGGCATGAACGGCGCGCCGAAGCAGGCCGAGAAGGTTGCCTGTGGTTCGGTGACGCCACGCTCGGTGCCAGCGACCTTAGCGGTGTAGCCAGACAGGAAGTGGTAGACAGCCTGCTCGGGGGTCAGCTTGGCGAGCGGCGGCAGAACACCAAAGGCGTCGGCGGTGAGGAACACGACGGTCTTTGGCGTGCCACCAACACTGCCCGTGGCCAGCGATGGCAGGACATGGATTGGGTAGGCCGCACGAGTGTTTTCGGTCAGCGAGATATCGTCGAACTCAGGAACGTGCTGATCGTCGAGGATGACGTTTTCCAGCACGGTGCCGAATTCGCGCGTTGCCGCGTAAATTTCAGGCTCTGCCGTGGCCGAGAGCTTTACGGTCTTGGCATAGCAACCGCCTTCAAGATTGAAGACGCCACGATCGGACCAACCGTGCTCGTCGTCGCCGATGAGCGGACGGTTCGGGTCGTTCGACAGCGTGGTCTTGCCGGTGCCGGAGAGACCAAAGAACAGCGCTGCTTCGCCTTCAGGGCCAAGATTTGCCGAGCAGTGCATCGGCAGAACATTGTGGCGAGGCGCGTGGAAGTTGAACAGCGAGAAGACGCTCTTCTTGATTTCGCCAGCGTAGAGCGTGCCCGCGATGACCACGAGATTGCGGCTCATATCGAGGGCAATGACGGTATCTGTGCGCGAACCGTGGCGGGCCGGATCGGCCTTGAAGTTCGGCGCATGAACGATGGTGACAGCCATTGCGGCGGCGCCCTCGGCAATACCTTCACCCTTACGGATGAGCAGATTGCGAATGAACAGGGCATGCCAAGCGCTCGGGGTGAGCACGGTGACGGCATATTGGTGTTCAGAATCGGCACCAGCGAGCAGGTCCTGACGGAACATGTCCTGACCGGCCAGATGGGCTTTCACATCGCCCAAGAGCACATCAAAATGCTCTGGCGAAAGCGCGCCGGAGTTCTCCCACCAAACACTGTCGGCAGTGAGCGCGTCGCGAACGATAAACTTGTCCTTTGGAGAACGGCCGGTAAAAGCGCCCGTTTCCACCGACAGCGCGCCATGCGCGGTCAAGCGGCCATAACCGTTGGCGAGAGATGCTGCGACCAACTGGGGCGCAATAGCATTGTCGCTGACAGAAGCGGCAGAAGTAACAAGTTCATCTCTCAGGGCGACGTGATCGAAGCCAGACATTGTTCGTCTCCTTTCCGACACTCCGATGAGTGCCGTCTGGAGCGGAAAATACGGCTTTCTGAGCGGCACAAACCATCGGGCAATGGGTCGTACGACGGAAGTCGGAGAGTGGAAGTTTTCGGGCGAACACTGGTATTAGACGGTCATGCGCCTTATTTAATGCGTAATTGTCGCTTGCAACGGCAGTTGTAGATAAAGTTCGGGTTTACGGACTCGCTTGCACCACGAGAAGAAAGGCAGCTCATGCCCAAGATCGCCTTGGTAGACGACGACCGCAATATTCTGACCTCGGTGTCTTTGACGCTTGAGGCTGAAGGCTACACCGTGGCGACCTACACTGATGGCGTGTCCGGGCTTGAAGGCCTGACCACGGACAAGCCTGATCTAGCGATTCTCGATATTAAAATGCCGCGTATGGATGGCATGGAACTGCTGCGCCGCCTGCGCCAGAAATCGGATGTGCCGGTGATCTTCCTCACCTCCAAGGATGAGGAAATCGACGAGTTGTTTGGCCTCAAGATGGGTGCGGATGACTTCATCACCAAGCCCTTCAGCCAGCGTCTCTTGGTAGAACGAGTGAAAGCCATTCTGCGCCGTTCGGCCCCGCGCGAGCCGGGCGCACCTGGCGTTGCCGGTGGCGAACCTACACCAAGCAAGGCACTGATTGAGCGCGGCTCGCTGGTGATGGACGAAGAACGCCACACCTGCACCTGGAAGGGCCAGCGCGTGACGCTGACCGTGACCGAATTCCTCATTTTGCAAGCGCTGGCGCTGCGTCCCGGCGTGGTGAAGTCGCGTAATGCGCTGATGGATGCTGCTTACGACGATCAGGTCTATGTCGACGATCGCACCATCGACAGCCACATCAAACGTCTGCGCAAGAAGTTCAAAGCCACTGACGATGATTTCGAAATGATCGAAACGCTCTATGGCGTCGGCTATCGCTTCAAGGAGCAATAAGACCTCTGTGTCGAGCGAGGGGCCCCTTTCAGAACCGAACGCAGCCAACCCTGACCCTGTTGAGAGCTCTCAGCGCTCATCGAACAAGGGCTGGCGCATGATTTTTGTGCCGCTGATCAAGCTGATCAGCGGTATTCAGCGTTTTCTCGATCTCACGATTTTCTCGAGCCTGACGCGCCGCATTGTCGTGCTGAACATGGCGGGGTTGCTCGTGCTGGTGGTGGGGATTTTGTATCTCAACCAGTGGCGCGCCGGGCTGATCGACGCGCGCGTGCAATCGCTGCGCGTGCAGGGCGAAATCATCTCTGCCGCCATCGCTTCATCGGCGACGGTGGATAGCGACATCATTCAGATCAATCCTGACCGTCTGCTCGACAGTCAGGCGGGCAATGTCTCCCCCCTTTCCTATTATGACCCTTCGCTGGAATTTCCGATTGATCCGCAACGGATCGCACCGGTGCTGCGCAATCTGATCATGCCGACGCGCACGCGCGCGCGCATCTATGATCAGCAGGGCCTGCTCATTCTCGACAGCGACAATATCTATACCAAGGGCGAAGTCTTGCGCCCCTCGATCAGCACCGAGAGCCACGAGGAGTTCTTCCTCCTCAGCTGGTGGAATGCGCTGCTCAACTGGTCGCCAGGCGACAATTACCCGACCTACCAGGAATATGGTGCTGATGAAGGTCAGCGCTATCCGGAGGTCGCCTCGGCGCTACTGGGCGCGCCAGCCGATTTCGTGCGTGTCGACGCTCATAATCAACTGGTCGTGTCAGTGGCCGTGCCAGTGCAGCGCATGCGCGCCTATGTCGGCGCCATTCTACTCTCGACCGCGCCGGGCGATATCGACTCTGTGGTGGCGCAGGAGCGATGGAGCCTCTTGCGGATCGCAGGGATTGCGGCGGGCGTTCAGATCGTCCTTTCGTTATTGCTCGCCGGGACCATTGCGGGTCCGATGCGTCGCCTCGCTGCGGCTGCAGAACGCGTGCAAACTGCTGGTGACGCGCGCGCGGAAATCCCCGATTTCAGCGAACGTCCGGACGAGATTGGGCACTTGTCCTATGCGCTGCGCCGGATGACGGATGCGCTCTACAACCGTATTGAGGCGATTGAGCGCTTTGCAGCGGACGTGGCGCATGAGCTTAAAAACCCGCTCACCTCGCTTCGTTCGGCGGTTGAGACCTTGCCGCTGGCCAAGCGCGAGGAAGACAAGCAGCGCCTTAACGAGATTATTCAACACGACATTCGGCGTCTTGATCGTCTCATTACCGATATTTCTAGTGCCAGCCGCCTCGACGCTGAACTGGCGCGCGAAAGCGTGGAACTGGTCGATGTCGAGCAATTGGCGACAGCCATGGTGGCTATTCAGCGGGACATGGCGGCGGGACGCGATGTTAATGTTGTGCTGGGCAAGCGCACCGGGCGCGGCACCACCACGATCAGCGGCCATGAAAGCCGCCTGGCGCAGGTCTTCGCCAATCTCATCGATAATGCGGTGTCGTTCTCGCCTAAGGACGGCACAGTGACCGTTGCGGTGAGCACCGATGCTGACGAGATTACCATCACGGTGAGCGATGAGGGGCCAGGGATCACCGGCGACGTCACCCGGATTTTCCAGCGGTTCTATACCGACAGACCGGAAACCGAGAGCTTTGGTAATCACTCGGGCCTTGGGCTTTCGATATCGAAACAAATTGTCGACGCCCATAAGGGGACGATTAAGGCCCATAACCGGACCGATCGTTCTGGGGCTGTGTTCACCATTGTGTTACCGCGCGCCAAAAAGTAGATTGGGGGCATGACGACAGCTCTCAATATTCACGGCACCGGTTTGATTCTCGATGGCGCAGGCGTCCTGCTGCGCGGTCCATCTGGTGCTGGCAAATCGGTACTCGCGCTCGCCCTGCTCGAACGCTTCGACGGTCGTGGGCTTGAGGCGCGTCTGGTTGCTGACGATCGGATTGATATCAGCGACGACGGCAACGGCCTCATCATGCTGGCACCCAAAAGCTTGGCAGGCCTTATTGAATTGCGCGGGCGCGGCATTGTTCAGCGCCCCCATGCGGAACGGGCGCGACTCACTGTGATTATCGACCTTGTGCCGGAATTGATCCGCATGGTGGAGGAAGATGAGCTCGTGACGGAGCTTGCGGGCTATCAATTCCCGCGCGCGCCAGTGCCGACGGCCAATCAGATTAGTCTTGGCCACCAAGAGCTTCTGGTGCTTGAAGCGCTTCGCGCAAGCGCTAAGGTTTAACAAGCCTCATAATATTTCCCTTGCAACTAGGGTGTGTGAGGGCAAGACTGCGGGCTCTTATTCGACCGATCTTGGATCGGTTCGGCCAAGGGGCAGAAGCGATGTCTCGCAGGTCATCACGCGAGCAGCCGCCGACTGGGGATTGTCTATGATTGGTTTGGTTCTGGTGACCCACGGGGCACTGGCTGACGAATTTAAGTTGGCCATGGAGCATGTTGTTGGTCCGCAGGAATATATCGAAACGATAGCGATTGGTCCTGAAGACAACGCTGAAACCCGGCGCGAGGATATTCTTTCCGCCATCGACCGCGCCGACACTGGCGCAGGCGTCATCATTCTCACCGATATGTTTGGCGGGACGCCATCCAATCTGGCCATCTCTGTGATGCAGACGCGCCAAGTGGAAGTGATCGCGGGGGTTAACCTGCCCATGCTGGTAAAGCTGGGCCGCGTGCGGGGCGATTTGCCTGTCGCAGAAGCGGTGGCTCTAGCGCAGGAAGCGGGCCGTAAGTATATTACCGTCGCAAACTCAATCCTCGGCGGATCCTAATCTATGGACGGAACTGGTGGTGCTGGCAGAGCGCTGGCGCAACAACTGACCATCGTGAACCTCAAAGGGTTACACGCTCGGGCTTCCGCACGCTTCGTGCGGACAGCGGAGTGCTTTGACGCGACCATCACCGTCATTAAAGACGGCACTTCGGTTGCGGGCAATTCCATTATGGGTCTGATGATGCTGGGCGCTGGGCCGGGCTCGAACATTCTGGTGCAGGCCACCGGCAAGCAGGCGCGCGAGGCACTCGAGGCCATTGTCGAGCTGGTCAACAATGGCTTTGATGAGGACGTAGAAGGCGCGTCGCAGGCTTAATTGACCAGAGAATAGGTGATGGTTGTCACCACGCGAACCTTCTTATCAATCTGCTTTTCCGGACGGTCGTTGGGGATTTCGACCGCAGGCAGGATTTCAAACACACCCTGATTGGCACTTTGGATGGTGCCGACATTGGCGCCGGATTCGGTGGCGAACTGGGCCGCTGTGTCTTTGGCGCGCTGTGTGGCTTCGGTGAGCATTTCACTCTTGAGGTCGTTGATGCCGGTGAAGACAAAGCTCGCCCCGGCGCTATAGGCATCAGCCGAGAACACCACGCCCTGGCGCAAGAGATCGGCGACCTCGCGGGAAGCGGCGGCAAGGTCTTGCACCTTATCTGTGGTGACGAGCAGATCTTCGGTCAGAACGAAGCGGTATTCATCCTGAATGGAGCCGGCGTTATAGCCCGCAGCGCGATCCTCAACGAGAACGTTCTGGACCTGAATTTCTTCCGCGGCAAAGCCACGCTCTTCTAGGAAGCGATTGACCGCGGTTTCCGATGTTTCGAGGCTGGTGCGGGCCTGTTCCAGCGTTGCGCCGGTGGCGACGAAACGAATGGGCCAGAAGCCCAAATTGGCTTCGACCGCGCGTTCCGAAAGCCCCTTCACAGTCACCGTCCGCAAAGGCTGTTTGCTGGTGATGAGGCTATCGCCAACGAGGTAGCCTGCCCCAGCGATGCCAGCGGCGAGGACAACTGCACCCACGACAATTCCGAAATTCATGCTAATCCCCCTGCGAGCAAAGTGGTATGGCAGATTGCGCCGCGAACATGGCGCAACTAAGGGATAGAAGGAGTGCCCTGAATGGCGGATGAACAGAGGAAAATTGGTCTTGCGCTGATTGGGGCTGGCATGGGGGCCAAACCGCACGCGCTGGCGCTCAACTCTCTTAAAGACAAGATTGACGTTGTTGGCGTTTACCGGCGCGATCAGGCGCAGCTCAAAGAATTCTGCGACAGCTATGCCCTCCCCGCAGCGACAGATTTGGATGCGTTGATTGCTGATCCACGGGTGGATGTCGTGTTGCTCGTAACAACCCCGAATGCGCGGTTGGAGATTGTCGAAAAGGCGGCCAAGGCAGGTAAGCATATCCTGAGCGAAAAGCCGATTGAGCGGACGCTGGCGGCGGCAGAGGAAATCGTCGGGCTCGCGGACGCGGCTGGGGTGAAACTGGGGATCATCTTCCAGCACCGGTTCCGCGCGGCCTCCAAGGCGCTGACAGCAAAAGTCAAAAGCGGCGAATTGGGCAGGCTGCAAATGGTGCATCTGACCGTGCCGTGGTGGCGGCCACAAGAAGGGTATTACGACAAGCCGGGGCGCGGGACTTTTGCGCAGGATGGCGGGGGCGTTCTTATTACCCAAGCCATTCATGCCCTTGATCTAATGCTCAGTCTGACGGGGCCGGTGAAATCGGTGAACGCCCTTGTCGCGACGACGGGCATCCACACAATGGAGACTGAGGATTTTGTCAGCGCCGGGCTAGAATTTGAAAGTGGCGCTGTGGGCTCGCTCATGGCTACCACGGCCTGTTATCCCGGTGGGGCGGAAAGCCTGACGCTGGCTTTTGATAAGGCGACAGCGACGCTCTCTGGCGGCACTCTGACACTCTCCTATCATGATGGACGCGTGGAGAGTGTGGGCGAACCGACGGTCAGCGGCGGGGGCGCGGATCCGATGGCTTTCCCATTTGATTGGCATGCGGCGCAGATCGCCGATTTCGCCGATGCGATTTTGGAGGATCGTCAGCCGGTTTCGACCGGACATAGCGCGCTGCACGTCCATCGCCTGATCGATGCATTGATTGCCTCGGGACAGGCGGGTGCAAAAGTCACTCTATAAGAAAAGAGAAAGGGCCTCCCGTATGGTGCGAGAGGCCCTTTCTCAAACTTCGATTTGACGCCGGATCAGGCGGCGGCCTTCTTGCGGGCGAGACGCGCCTTGATGTGATCGACATCGGAGCGTGGGGTCGCGGCAAAGAGGGTCTTGGTGTAGTCGTGCTGAGGGTTGGTGAAGACGTCTTCACGCGTGCCACGCTCCACCACATCACCAAAATACATCACCATCACTTCATCAGCGATGTAGCGCACGACCGAGAGGTCATGGCTGATGAAGACATAGGTGAGGCCGAACTCTTCCTGAAGATCCTTAAGGAGATTGAGGATCTGCGCTTGAACTGACAGGTCGAGCGCAGAGACGGGCTCGTCTAGGACCAAGAAGCTTGGGTTGAGCATGAGCGCGCGCGCAATGGCGATACGCTGACGCTGACCGCCCGAGAACATGTGCGGGTAGCGGTTGAAGTGTTCTGGCTGCAGGCCAACTTTGATCAGCATGGCCATAGCCTTCTCGCGCCGCTCGGCCGCACTCAAACTGGTGTTGAGGAGCAGAGGCTCGGAAAGCACTTCACCGATCTTCTGGCGCGGGTTGAGCGAGCCATAAGGGTTCTGGAAGACGATCTGCACCTTTTGGCGCAGTTCCTTGGAGACGTTCTCGGCCGAAACCTTGTGACCGTCGATGAGGATGTCACCAGCAGTTGGCTCGTCGATCAGCGTGATCATGCGGGCAAGAGTAGACTTGCCGCAGCCGCTTTCACCAACGACAGCGAGGGTCTTGCCCTTTTCGAGCGAGAAGGAAACGCCCTTGACCGCGTGGTTGACCTTGGCCGGGCGGAAGAGGCCACCCGAGGACACGTAATCGCGCTTAAGATCGCGGACTTCTAGGACTGGAGTGCTCATTTGCGAACTCCTGGTGCAGCTTCAAACAGCATGTCGGAAACGGTCGGCAGACGATCGCCAACAGCATTTTCGGGCAGTGCCGAAAGCAGAGCGCGGGTGTAGTTTGACTGCGGGTTTTCAAAGAGGGAGAGCACGTCGGCTTCTTCCATCTTATGGCCCTTGTACTGGACCACAACGCGGTCGGCGGTTTCGGCCACGACACCCATATCGTGGGTGATCATGATCAGCGCCATGCCGGTTTCAGCCTGCAGACGCACGAGCAGATCCAGAATTTGCTTCTGAATGGTCACGTCGAGCGCCGTGGTTGGCTCGTCAGCGATCAGCAGCTTTGGATTGCAGGAAATCGCCATCGCAATCATGACGCGCTGGCACTGACCACCCGACATCTGGTGGGGGAAGGCATTGAGCTTGTCTTCCGCATCGCGAATGCCGACAAGGTTCAGCAGTTCCAGCGCACGGTCGCGCGCTGCCCGGCCCGAAAGACCGAGGTGCTTTTGCAGCACTTCGCCAATCTGGAAACCAACTGTGAAGCATGGGTTGAGGCTGGCGATTGGCTCCTGAAAGATCATGGCGATGTCTTTGCCAATGATCTTGCGCTTTTCGGCAGCCGACATGGCCAAGAGATCACGACCCGCAAAGGTCATGCTGTCGGCGCTGACATGGGCCGAAGCGGGGAGCAGGCCCATAGTTGCGAGCATGGCGACGGATTTCCCCGACCCAGACTCGCCGACGATGGCCAGCACTTCGCGTTCATCGACCGAAATATCGATACCGTCGACGGCCTTGAACAGACCATTGGAGGTATCGAAGGCGACAGTGAGATTTTTGATCTCGAGCAGGGACATTGGGGTCAGCTCCGCTTGAGTTTTGGATCGAGAGCGTCACGCAGACCATCGCCCACCAGATTGATCGCCAGAACAGTGATCAAAATGGCCAGACCTGGCAAGGTGACGATCCATGGATCGCTGGAAATGAATTCGCGTGCCTTGGCGAGCATGGTGCCCCATTCTGGGGTCGGTGCCTGCGCACCCATGCCGAGGAAGCCGAGAGCGGCCGCGTCGAGAATGGCATTCGAGAAGCTCAGCGTTGCCTGAACAATCAATGGGCCAAGGCAGTTCGGCAGGATGGTCTTGAACATTAGGCGAATGTGGCCTGCGCCAGCCATTTTGGCCGACACCACATATTCACGATCTTTCTCTGCCATGACCGCCGCGCGAACGAGACGCGCGAAGTGAGGCTGCAACACGAGAGAGATCGCCAGCATGGCATTGAGCAGGCCCGGGCCCAAAATTGCGACCAGCACGAGGGCAAGCAGCAAGGATGGGAAGGCCAGGATAATGTCCATGACGCGCATGATGACGTTATCGACCCAGCCACCGAAATAGCCCGCCAGAACGCCCAGAATAATGCCGACGCTGGCTGCGATGGTGACAACGATCAGGCCGATCGAGAGCGAATAGCGCGCGCCGTGAATGAGGCGCGAGAGGATGTCGCGACCCAGCTCGTCGGTGCCGAGCGGGAATTGCATGGTGCCGCCTGCAAAAGCAGGTGGGACCTTCATGAAGGCGCGGAACTGCTGTTCGGGCGCATAAGGGGCAATCCAAGGCGCAAAGAGTGCAACCAGGATCAGTATTGCGAACACCGCCAAACCAATGACAGCGCCGCGATTGACCGAGAAGTAAAACCAAAACTCAGCGAAAGCGTTCGGCTGCTTGATGGTTGTCGGGGAACTCTGTGTGGCGGCCATATTATTTCACCCTGATACGCGGGTTAATGACGGCATAGAGCACGTCAACGATAAGGTTCACGACCATGACGATACAGGCGATCAGGAAGAGACCAGACTGCACGGCGACATAGTCACGCTTGGAAATGGAATCGATCATCCATTTGCCAATGCCGGGCCAAGAGAAGATGGTTTCGGTCAAGATCGCGCCACCGAGCAGCAAGCCAACCTGCAGGCCGATGGTGGTGATGACCGGGATCATGGCATTACGCAGGGCGTGAACGTTGACGACGCGACGGCTCGATAGGCCCTTGGCCTTGGCGGTGCGGACATAGTCTTCGCCCAGAACTTCGAGCATGGCCGAGCGCGTCTGGCGCGCGATAACCGCAAGCGGGATGGTGCCGAGCACAATGGCGGGCAGAATAAGATGGCGCAGTGCCGAGACGAAGGCCGGCCAATTGCCGTGCAGCAGCGTATCGATCAGCATAAAGCCGGTGATGGGCTTGAGGAAGAAGGTGAGCGCGATGCGGCCAGAGACTGGCGTCCACCCCAAATAGGCGGAGAAGAACATCATCAGCAGCAGACCCCACCAGAAGATGGGCATGGAATAGCCAGCGAGCGCGACGCTCATCGAAAGCTGATCAATCCACGAGCCGCGCTTGACGGCTGCGAGAACACCGAAGGGCACACCAATCGCGACCGCGAAGAGCATGGCCATCAGCGCCAGTTCAACCGTTGCCGGGAACAGGGTGAAGAACTCATTCAGTACGGGGCGCTTGGTGGCCAAAGAGACGCCGAAGTCGCCTTGCAGCAGGCCGCCGACATAGTTGAAATACTGCTGCCAGATCGGCAGGTTATAGCCGAACTGCTCCTTGAGGATTTCATATCGCTCAGGGGTGACGCCGTGTTGACCGGCCATGGCCAGGATTGGATCGCCGGGCAGAACGCGGACGAACGCAAAGGCGCAGATGGAAATGCCGATCAAGGTCGGAATTATCAGCGCTAACTTGCGCAGGATATAGTTCAGCATATGCGGGTTCTCTTGGCCACAGCTTGATGACTCTGCTGATTGGAAAGACCGCTGTTTCCAGCTCAGCTAAGCGTCGGTCAAATAACAAAGCTTTGACGTGGCATGATGCAGAAAGGCTTCGGGGTATTACCCCCGAAGCCCGTTGATAGGTAACGAGGCAGGCTTATTCCGCGACGTCGACGCCCACGAAGGAGTGCGTGCCGAGAGGGCTCATGGTGTAGTTGAGCACCTTTTTATTCATCGGCATAAACACCTTGGAGTGAGCAAGGGTGAGGACTGGTTCTTCCTGCTTGAAGAGAACCTGAGCCTGTTCATAGAGCGCGGTGCGCTCTGCCTGATCGGTCGTGGCCTTGGCCTTCTGGATCAGCGCTTCGAACTCTTCGTTACACCATGACGCATAGTTGGACACGCCAATTGCCGCGCAGGAGAACAGAGTGCCGAAGAAATTGTCCGGATCGCCATTGTCGCCGCTCCAGCCGATCTGGAATGGACCCTTACGGTCTTTCAGCTTGCCGCGCTCGCGATATTCGGTCCATTCGTAGGAGATGATATTGGCAGTGACGCCA
This sequence comes from Devosia sp. MC532, assembly GCF_016461625.1. Classification (NCBI taxonomy): domain Bacteria; kingdom Pseudomonadati; phylum Pseudomonadota; class Alphaproteobacteria; order Hyphomicrobiales; family Devosiaceae; genus Devosia; species Devosia sp. MC532. Next base: position 12,258 of record NZ_JAEMNZ010000017.1, read on the forward strand.
ATGGCAGCCCAGTCGGCCTGAATGAGTTCAGCAACGCGCTGAGCATTCGGGTTGTATGGACGCGAAACCGGCATCGCCCACAGATCGGTGGTCAGACCGGTAACGCCAGCTTCTTCGAGCAGCTTCTTGGCCGCTTCTGGATCGTAGACGTCATCAACAACAGCGTTGTTGTAGGACCACATGGTTGGTGGGATCAGGTTCTTAGCAACCTGGCCCGCGCCTTCGTAGACCGCATCAACGATCGCCTGCTTGTCGACGGCCATCGAGAGCGCCTTACGCACGTTGACGTTGTCGAACGGTGCTTCGGTGGTGTTGTAAGCCATGTAGCCGATGTTGAGGCCTTCGGCTTCAAGAACGGTCAGCTTGTCATTGCCCTGAAGGGTCGGAATGTCCGCTGGCGCTGGGTATGGCATGATATCGCATTCGCCAGCGATCAGACGCTGAGCGCGCACCGAAGCATCGGTGGTGATCGCGAAGATCAGATCGTCAATCGGCTGCTTGCCTGCGAAGTAGTCAGGGAAAGCCTGGTAGCGGATGACGGAATCGAGCTGGTAATCAACCAGCTGGAACGGGCCAGTGCCAACGGGCTGGGTCGAGAAGGAGGCCATGTCGCCCGAAGCTGCGAGCTGGTCAGCATATTCCTTCGAGACGACCGAAGCGAACTGCATCGCCAAGTTCGCCAGCATTGGCGCATTGGCTTCGTTCAGGGTCAGCTTGACGGTCAGGTCATCGACCTTCTCCAGCGACTTGATCGCGCCAGGCATGTCCATGCCCTGGAAATAGTCCCAAGTCATGCCTGGGAGATATTCGTACCAAGGATTGTCCTGCTTCCACTGGCGCTCGAACGAGAATATCACGTCGTCAGCGTTCATGTCGCGGGTTGGGGTGAAGTATGGCTGGGTGTGGAACTTCACGCCCGAACGGAGCTTGAAGGTATATTCAAGACCATCAGCCGAAACTTCCCACGACTCAGCCAAGCCAGGAACGACTTCGGTGCTGCCGGGAGCGAACTCAACCAGGCGGTCGTAAATGGTGTGCGCCGAGGCGTCGAAATCGTTACCACCGGTCTGCGGACCAGGGTCAAAGTGCGAAGGCGAGGCTTCCGAGCAGTAGACCAATTGCTTAGCCTGCGCCGTGCCGACGACAACAGCCGTCATGGCCGTCGCGACCATCAGGGTTTTCATCAATTTCATGAGAGCGTCTCCCGGGGAGTGGACGTCCGATGGTACAACCAAAGGACATTGCCATAAAAAACCTCAGAATAAACCCAAGTGCAACGCCAATTACTGACCAATTGGTCAAATCTGCATTTGCACGAAAATTGCAACGACACTTAATCGCTTAAACGCCTGATATTGCGGTCTAAATCCCCAATAATCACGTGTGCGTTACTGTCGTAAAAATCACAAGCATTCCCGCGCCTGCTACCACTTGTCACAGCCCTTTGGCCCGTTTCCAAACACGCAATTGCGTCTGGGGACGAGTCATCGTGATCGATCGTCTTGCTGCGCAATGACCCTTGTGACCGATAAGCTTGCGGCAGCGCCTTGCCACGACAGAAATTATCATGACACATACGCGCCAACTATCTGAAAGCAGGATAGACAAAACGCTGGTGGACTGAGCCTCAAGTCCAACGGGAGGGCAGCATGAGTGCGCGTGACTTAGGCCGCAGCGGCATTTCTATTATGCCACTGGTTTTCGGCAGCAATGTTTTTGGGTGGACCGTTGATGAGGCCACCGCCTTTACAATTTTGGATGCCTTTGTGGACGCGGGATTTACCGCCATCGACACCGCAGAGGGCTATCCCAATTGGGTGCCGGGCAATCCACCAGGGCTGAGCGAGACCATTATTGGCAAGTGGCTCAGCGCAAGAGGTGGACGCGACCAGATCCATCTTTTCACCAAGGTCAATTCGGCCCGCCAGCCGGGTGGCTTGAAACGCGACGCTATTATGGCAGGGGTTGAGGCGTCGCTGCAGCGCCTGCAGACCGACTATATTGACCTCTACTTTAGCCATTGGCCCGATGCGAACACGCCTCATGACGAAACGCTGGAGGCCTATGATCGCCTGATTGGGGCGGGCAAAGTGCGCACCATTGGTGCGTCCAATTATACGGCAGAGATGCTGGCCGACGCCGAAGAGCGCGCGCAGTCCCTCGCCGTGCAACGCTATGAAGTGTGTCAGACGCGCTACAATCTTTATGACCGCGCTGAGTTTGAAGGACTGCGCCCCTATCTGCTGGAGCGCAATATGGGTGCCGTAGTCTACTTTGGGCTGGCGGCGGGATTTTTGACCGGCAAGTATCGCAAGGCAGCAGATTTTGGCCAATCCGCTCGCGGCGGCGGCGTGGCTCAGTATCTCAATGACAAGGGATTGGCGGTTTTGGCGGCGCTCGATCAAGTGGCGGCCGAACAAAACGCGACACTAGCCGAAATCGCGATTGCCTGGCTCGTCGCCCAGCCCGGAGTGACTGCTCCTATAGCTTCGGCGACAACAATTAGGCAACTCGCCAGCCTCGTCCGCGGCGCAACACTGACGTTAACAGCAGATCAACACCAGCTCCTTGATAAAGCAGGGCAATGATGGCCTTGCGGCCAAAGCTCTGCTTTGCAAGGATGGCAAACTTTCATTACGAATCAGTATTTTACAGAAATAACTCCATATCCGATTTGATAGACGCTGAGTGTTTCTGTCGCTTCCGCGAGCTCATTTATGTTTAAATCGCAGCAACACACTCGTGACGTTTTTGCTCCGGCCAAGCTCGGAATGCGTCACAACACTCTGCGCAAGGCCAATTCCAAAACGGTCATGCGCGCTATTGGGTTTAACCCAGGGGTTTCTAACGCTGGGATTTCACGCATTTCAGGGCTTGCCCCTCAAACTGTCTCGGCCATTCTGCTCGACTTGGAAGACAATGGCCTAATCATGCGGGGGGACGCTGTACGCGGCAAGCGCGGGCAACCGGCCACCCCTATTTCGCTCCATCCCCATGGGGGATTGGCGATTGGGGTTGAGATTAGCTGGACCCGTGCCGAAGTGCTGCTGCTCAATCTTCATGCCGAGGTGGTGCACAGCCATTCGCTGACCTACGCCTATCCTGATGCGCATAGCCTGCTCGACTGGATCGGCGAGCGCATTGAGGAAACCCTCGGGGCGCTGCCGCCGCAACGGCGAAAGAAAGTGCTCGATGTTGGCCTCGCGATCCCCGCCGATTTGGGTGGGGGGATGAGCGAGCTTTATGCACCGGAAGAGCAAATCGCGCTCTGGCGCGAGATCAACCCCAAGGCTGAACTGGCGCGCAAAACCCATTTGGACATAACGGTGTTCAACGACGGCAATGCTGCGTGCTGGAGCGAACTGATCGCGCTGGCGACGCCACGCCCGGCCAGCATTGTCTACCTGCTCGCCAGCGACTTTCTCGCCGCCGGCATTGTCGGGGATGGCGAACTTTGGGAAGGGCCGACGGGGCATGGTGCCGACTTAGGCTCGATGCTCGTGCATCCAGAAGGCGGCGGACCGCTTGAGGCCCACTATACCGCCTCGCTTCTGGCTTTGCGCAAAGCCATTGGTGGCAATGAGATTTCTGCACCCTTCCCGCCTGAATGGACCGGCGAAGGATATGAAGAGCAGCTCAACACCTGGATCGCCGCCAGCGCGCGCGCCATGGCGAGCGTCATCTTCAACACGGTGACCGTGTTGGAAACGCCCTTAGTGATCATTGATAGCTCGCTCAGCCGCGAGCTCAGTCAGAGACTCGCCACCGAAGTGCAGACGTGTCTGGAGAGCCTGCCGGTTCGTCGCTTTGTACCGCCGCGCGTCAGCGCAGGCAAAAACGGCGCCCTTGCTTCCGCAATAGGCGCCGCTGAACTGGCTCTCTATAGACGATATTTCTAAGAGTTAGGATTTTTCACCGGCAAGATCATCCAGCGCGTCGCGCAAGCGCGCGCTCGGAATAAACACGACTGTCTGGTGGGGAGCAATTGGATGCTCAACCCCTGTGCGCGGATTGCGACCAACGCGCTCGGCGCGCGAACGCACCTGCAGCGTACCGAAGCCGGTCAACTTGACGGTCTCGCCAATGCTGAGCTCTTCACCCACGATTTCAAGAAGGCGATCAACCAAAGTGCTGGCGTCCTGACGGGAGCAACCCGTTGCTTGGACAGCGCGATCGCTGAGCAGAGCTCGCGTAACCGTCTTTTCCACTCATACCTCCTAAGGCATTTAAGTTCCTGTTACGAATATAAACGTGCGTAACCGCATTTTGGTTGCGATAAAAAAGCCCTATCATCGGTTTTTTATCCTGACGAACACGCTCAACAAATGTTGACATTTCTTAGAATGGTTATAATCTGGGTGGAGTGTTACACCTCGACGCCAGAGGTAGACCCTAAGGAAGACCATCCGTGAGACTTACCCGCCAATCCAACTACGCCATTCGCACACTCGTTTACTGTGCGGTTAACGAGCCAGGCCTCAGTAGGGTTGCAGAAATAGCTCGTGCATATGGAATTTCTGAGCTGTTCCTGTTCAAACTGATCAAGCCATTGGTCGAAGCAGGACTGCTGCAGACCGTGCGCGGTCGTCACGGCGGCATTAAGCTGGGCAAACCAGCGGATCAAATCACCCTGCTGCAGACCATTCGTCTGACCGAAGAAAATTTCGCACTGGCGGAATGCTTTGAGGAAGGCGCGGATTGCCCGCTGATCGGGGAATGCGATCTCAATGGCGCATTGCGGGAAGCCCTTGGCGCCTTCTTTGACGTTTTGGACAAGCACACAATCGCCAACCTAGCAGCGCGTAAACGCTCTATTCGCGAACGTCTTGGCCTTTCAACGACAGAGGCTGTGAACGCCACGGAAGACGGCGAAATCGTCAACGCTATTCCGGCGGAATGATCCGAAAATCAAATATGAGTTTGACAATCATGTTTATGCATGGTTGATTGGGGGCATGGCGCTCCCCCTTGGGGCCTTGGGGCAGCGCCAAAATGACGGGGCTTGCTGCTGCCGTCTCCCCGGCCGGTTAGGATCCTCAACGTCCTGACCGGCCTTTTCCTTTTTAGCGTGATTGATTAGCCATCGGCCCTGTGGTCTATGCGCGATTGAACAATACCGGACGACACAATGGCCCAGCCTCCCCTTCTCTCGCTTCAGGACATCTCCCTCACTTTTGGCGGTACGCAACTGCTAGAAAGTGCAGAGCTGATTGTGTCCCCAGGCCAGAGGATCGCGCTTGTTGGCCGCAATGGTTCGGGCAAGTCGACACTCTTGAAAATCGCAGCCGGTCTTATTCAGCACGACGGCGGCAAGCGCTTTGCAGAACCTAGCGCGACCATTCGCTATTTGGCGCAGGAGCCGGACCTCAAAGGGTATGCGACGACGCTCGCCTATGTTGAAGCCGGCCTTGCGCCGGGCGATGATTCTTATCGCGCGCAGTATCTGCTCGACGCACTCGGCATGACCGGCCAAGAAGACCCCAGCACGCTTTCCGGGGGCGAAGGCCGTCGCGCCGCGCTTGCGCGCGTCTTGGCACCGCAACCCGATGTGCTGCTGCTGGACGAACCAACCAACCATTTGGACCTGCCCGTGATCGAATGGCTGCAGGATGAGTTGAGCTCCATGCGCTCGGCCCTCGTCTTGATCAGCCACGACCGTCGTTTCCTTTCGGACCTCACCCGCTCCACTGTTTGGCTTGACCGTGGTCTCACGCGCCGCATTGAAAAGGGCTTTTCGGCCTTTGAAGGCTGGCGCGACGAAGTGCTCGAAAATGAAGAAAAAGAGCGTCACAAGCTCGACCGCCAGATTGTCCGCGAAGAGCATTGGCTGCGCTATGGCGTGACCGCGCGCCGCAAGCGCAATGTGGGTCGCCTTGAACGCCTCTCCGGCCTGCGTCAGGATCGTCGCGATCAGCGCAAGGTGCAGGGCAGCGTGACCCTGGCAGTGAGCGAAGGCCGCACTTCCGGCGCTTTGGTTGCCGAAGCGGACATGGTGAGCAAGAGCTTTGGCGAGCGCACCGTGGTGCGTGAGTTCTCGACGCGCGTTCTGCGTGGCGATCGTGTGGGTATTGTTGGGCCGAATGGCGCGGGCAAGACAACGCTGATCAAAATGCTGACCGGCTTGCTTGAGCCCGACACCGGCACGATCAAACTTGGCTCCGCCATTGAGCTGGCAATGCTCGATCAGGGGCGCGCCAAGCTTGAGCCCGAGACGCGTTTGCGTGATGCGCTGACCGGCGGGGGCAGCGACACCATCCATATCAATGGCGAACCCAAGCATGTGGTTGGCTATATGAAGGACTTCCTCTTCACCCCCGAACAGGCCAATACGCCAATCGGCAAGCTCTCGGGTGGCGAACGCGCCCGCGTTGCCCTAGCCCGTGCGTTGTCCCTGCCCTCAAACTTCCTCGTGCTCGACGAACCGACCAACGATCTCGATCTCGAAACGCTCGATCTCTTAGAAGAAATGGTTTCGGACTATGCCGGGACCGTGGTGGTGGTGAGCCACGACCGTGACTTCCTCGACCGCGTCGCCACCTCCGTCATTATGGCCGAGGGTAATGGCGACTGGACTGAATATGCCGGTGGCTATTCGGACATGGTCAGTCAGCGCGGCGCAGGGGTTTCAGCCCGCGTCGTCGAAAAAGCGTCCAAGGCCGAAAAGCGCAAGGCTGAAGCCGCAGCCGCAGCTGCCCAGCCTGCCAAGCGCAAGATGAGCTTTAAGGAAAAGCACGCGCTCGAAACCTTGCCCAAGGATATCGAAAAGCTCGACGCTGAGATCAAAGCGGTCAACGCCAAGCTTGCTGATGCCAATTTTTACGTGCGCGACCCAAACGGCTTTGCCAGCCAGACCAACGCCCTAGCAGCGCTGGAAACCAAGAAGGCCAAGGCTGAAGAGCAATGGCTGGAGCTTGAAATGCTGCGCGAGGAAATCGAAGGCTAAAGCCAGGGAATACGCAGCTCTTGCATATGCGTCAGGTTCTCCTGCTCGCCGTTGATACGGCGCAGGAGGATTTGACCGAGCTCGCGACCGGCATGGACAAAGTCCTCCGGCACGGTTTCAGCCTGCGGCTGGAATTGCATAAACATGAACGAGGACTGCTTGGTGACGACGTGAACGTCATCGCCCAGCGTGTGGCCGGCGTCGGTCAATCCGCCAATAATGGCCAGCGCTGAGAGCTCGGAAGCACAAACATAGCCATCGGGTGGGTTTGGGCGCTGCGCACGCTTGATGATGTAGCTGCGCATGGCATCGGAATGACTGCTCAGGTTCACGTCAGCCGCGAACTCAGCCTCGATACCGGCTTCTTGAGCGCCGCGCAGAACACCGGATTTAAGGTGTTCAGTATAGGTCAGCGCACTGTCCGGAAGAACGATCGACACCTTTTTACAGCCCTTCGTCGCCAAGCGTTTGGTGGCGTGGTAGGCATAGGCCTCGTTGTCGAAATCGACGAAGGGGTGCGGCTCGGAAAAGGCGCTGCGGCCGTGGACGGCAAAGGGGAAGTTTTCGTCCAATAGGTAGCGAATGCGCTCATCATTGGGCTCGGCCCGCGAAAAGATCACCCCGTCGGCCATGCGGTTGCGCACGATATGCTGCACTGGAACGATCGGGTCGACATTGCGGAATAAAGGCGTGATGACGAGATGATAGGGCGTGTCACGCAGCGCTTCAGTAATGCCTGAAACCAAGTTCGTGCCGAAACCATAAATGGTCTCTTCCGGCTCCAAAATCAGCGCGACGACATTGGTGCGCCCCGTTTTCAAACGCAGCGCCGCCCGATCTGGCAGATAGCCAATTTCGGCAGCAATTTTTTGCACGCGCTCGCGCGTGTCCTGCGCCAATTCTGGGGCATTGTTGAGCGCCCGCGAAATGGTGGTGACGGCCAGGCCGGTCATTTCGGCAATGGTTTTAAGTGTCGGTTTGCCGCTGGGCTTCACGCCGCGCTTGCTGCGAGCAACTGGCGCTTGGTCGTCATCTGACACGAAATGAACCTCTTAATGGTCAAACAGCAATGGACATTGCGGCGGACGCTGAGAACACCAGATTGTGACCAAGCGCGCAAGCAATCTGATGGGGCAAACGTGTTGGAGAGGCCGAATCCCTCAGTAATCTCATTGCTTTGGTAAGGTTTTTTATGTTTTTGGCCATATCCGCACAAAGCAGTACTAGGAAAATTAATAGGCCTAGCCTAAATTGCCTTCACTGCGCCGCATTAGCGGACGATAGCCGTGTCCAACACTCGCTAGGAGAGGAACGACGATGCCGACATCGATGACCTTCACTATCCGCGCCGTGTTTACGACCGTAGTAACCTGCAAACATGTAGCCAAACGCTGGCAAGGGTCCTGTCGCTCGAAACGAATGTGATCATCCGTCACACACTCGTCTCAATCCTTCGATAGAACCCGCGTAGCTTGTCTTGGTGCAGATCTTTTGATCGTGCGCCGGGGAAACGGCACGCAGGTGGAGATTCCACAATGCAGGAAAATAGTCTTTCAAGAGCCGTTCGGCTCAAGCCAATCGTTATAGAGGTTTCTGGTGAGCCGCAGGGCGTTGTCGTGCCGGTTTCCGAAGGCTTCAAGTTTGTCGCGGTGAAGCTACCCGCCTTCGCTATCGATGGGCATTTGTTCCCAACGGTCGAATTGGCCCGTAGCGCAGCAGTTAAGGCTGTGAGTGAAGACCTGAACGCATAAAGGCCGGTGGCTTGGCCACCGGCTCAATGAGCATTCGGCATTACTAGATCAATCGTCGTTCGTTGCGTTGAGTTCGCCGGGCGATTTGCCGGCCAAGCTCGGCTTGGTGGGCGCAATGGCGTCTTCAACCGCTTCTGCCAGTGCGTTGACATCTATGCGGTTAGCACCCGACTTCGCCTGCCGATCAATCTCGGTATCGATTGCCGAGGCAATCATTTCATGGCGGTCGTTGTAACGTGGGTTAGCCGTTTCCATCGATCGAAATCCCCTGTTCATCAACGCGAACCTCGATACCTGGACGGGCTTGCTCTTGTTGGTAGGTGTAGATTCCAAAGCCAACCAAGGCGATAAGCAAAAGCGCAACGAGAAAATATAGGCCGTTCCGGGACACCGCAGACTCCTTGTCCAAACCAGCCCGGTTAACGCAAGACCGCGCGATAGGTTCACTCGCCGGCGATTTGGCGGAGTAACATGAGAAACGCGTGGATGCCGATACTGATAGAATTTGAATTATCAATGACAATTGGCGTGACATCAGCCGGTAAACGCGTGCCAACGCGAGCGAGACGCGCCACGATTTGATCGCGATGTTCACGGCCCTGCTTGGCGAGCCGGTCAGCGCGCAGTGATATCTCCGCAGAAATTTGCACAATTCGGCACATGGGATAACGCGCAATCGCCTGCGGCACCGCGTGGCGGGAAATCGAGCAGACGACGACGCGACCCAAGGCAAGGTCTGTGTCAACGCTGATGGGGAGGCCATAGCTCAGATCATGAGCAGGCCATGTGAGAGCGAAACGGCCCGCTTGTTCGGCAGCGAAGAAATCCTCGGGCTCCATGCCGGTGTAGTCGTCGCGCTCAGCGTCCGCTGGCCGAGACACAACACGGCGCACAAAGCTAAAGCGCCGATCTTCCTTCAGCGCTTTGCGTGCGCCAGCAATGAGCGTGTCTTTACCAACGCCCGACGGCCCAATGACAAGCACCAAAACGCCGGGAGGACGATGGCTCAAGGGGTTTTCCCTCCGCTGTTGGATGAGGCGCGAGACACCATCAGCCGGTGAACTCGCAATCGGCATGACGCCGGAAGGCTAGGCCATTATCGGGTTCAATAAAGATCGACATACGATCGAGCCGCATAGTGGTGGTCAGCACAGGGGCAAACCATTGTTCCGCCGCTGCGGCCATCTCGTCAAGCTCATCGGCCGGGAGGCGGTCACTCAGGGTCATGTGGAATTTGAATTGATCGAGCACATAGGGATAGCCATAGCGATCGAGCAGTTCGACCTGAACTGGCGAAAGACCAGGGAGGCGGCGCGCTCTGTCGCGCGCGGTCAGCGGCGCGCGAAAAGGCTCGAAATGCTCAACCAGTTCAGCTGCGAATTCCTGAGCGGCGGCCGGATTGAGCGGCGTTAGAGCTAAAACGCCAAAATGGTTTGAGACCCTGAGGGTGCCAAGATCAATGGCCGCCCGGTTGTGGCAAAACGCGGCCAGCGCATCGCGCAATTGCGTTTCACTTTTGCCGTCAGCCAAAGCCATTGGCGCTTTGATGGTGGCGTGAAACCCATAGCGACCGGCCGACTGGGTGACATTGAGAAGGCGATCGCGCGGGATGCCCGCCACTGCGCCATCATAGAGACTGCCATTGGCGGCATCGCGCCCTAACCAAATCGCAGCACGCTCCCACAGCGGGGAGGTCACGGCCGGGGCGTAATACAGTGCGAATCTTTGCGCCATCGAAACTCCTTGCGGCGCAATATTGCACCTATGTGACCGGGCTTTGACAAGTCGAATGCACTGGTCGAATATTTCGCGCAGTTTTCGACCAACACTTTCCCTTCTGTCCTTCGATTTAAAAAGTTATCCCCCATGGACCGTGCCTTGCTTAACGCCCTGTTCGATGAGGCTGTCGCCAAAGCGCAGCCAGAACTTGCGGTGACCCGCTTTTTGCCCGCTCAGCCCAAGGGGCGCACTTTGGTGATTGGGGCCGGAAAGGCTTCAGCGCAAATGGCGGCTGCGCTGGAGAAGGCTTGGACGGGACCAATCGAAGGATTGGTGGTGACCCGTTATGGCTATGGGCAAACCTGTGAGCGCATCGAGATCGTTGAGGCGGCGCATCCCGTGCCGGACGCGGCAGGGCTCGCAGCGGCCAAGCGGATTGTCGATATGGTGGCTGGCCTGAGCGCGGATGATTTGGTGATCGCACTGATTTCCGGCGGCGGTTCCTCGCTCCTCCCGGCCCCAGCGGAGGGGCTGAGCTTTGAAGACGAGCAAGAAATCAATCGGCAGCTGCTGGCATCAGGGGCGCCGATCGGGGTGATGAATTTGGTTCGCAATCAGTTCTCGACCATTAAAGGCGGGCGACTGGCGCGGGGGGCTTATCCAGCACAAGTGGTCACGCTCGTGGTCTCGGATGTGCCGGGTGATGATCCGGCTCTCGTTGCCTCGGGGCCGACGCTCCCCCTCAAAGGCACCCGCGCCGATGCGCGCCGCCTCGTGGAACTGTATCGGCTCGACCTCCCTGCGGCAGCCATTAAGCTTTTGGCGTCGGACGAGAATCTAGCACCACAACCGGACGAGGCAGTTTTTGCGCGCAACACCAGCGCTACCATTGCGTCTGCCGCATTATCACTTGAGGCTGCGGCGGCATTGGCGCGACAGCGCGGGGTAGAAAGCGCTATTTTGTCCGACGCCATTGAAGGTGAGGCGCGCGAGGTGGCGCGGGTTCATGCAGCACTGGCCAAAGAAGTCGCGGTGCGCAATCGGCCATTTAACAAGCCGGTGATTTTGCTCTCCGGCGGGGAGACTACTGTCACTCTGCGCGGCAAGGGCCGTGGCGGACGGAATGGCGAATTCCTGCTCTCGCTGGCGATTGAACTTGATGGCGTCGCAGGTGTCACGGCCTTGGCGGCGGATACGGACGGTATCGACGGATCTGAGGACAATGCCGGGGCTTTTGTCGACGGAACCAGCGCCAGCCGCATGCGCGCGGCGGGCATCGATCCTCTGGCCTATCTCGCCAATAACGATGCCTATACGGCCTTTGAAGCCATTGGCGATTTGTTCGTCACCGGGCCGACGGGCACCAATGTGAATGATTTCCGCGCCATCCTTATTCGATAGGCAAAGAAAATCATACTTTTGCTGATTTTGGCTTGGCAGGGCGCGCGGACCTCTGCTCTATAGCCAGCGCTGCTGAGAGGAGTTTCATTATGGGCAAGCGCAAGATCGCCGTTATCGGTGTGGGGAAGATTGCAATCGATCAGCATTTGCCGGTGATCGACGCATCCGAAGACTTTGAACTTGCCGCAACCGTGTCCTCACGCGGGATCGCCCACAATGGCCTGCCGGTGTTCCGCACGGCAGCTGAGCTCTATGCCGCCATGCCCGAAGTTGGCCTTGTCTCGATCTGCACGCCACCGGGCGTTCGCCATACGCTGGTGCGCGAAGCGCTCGACGCGGGCAAAGACGTGATGATGGAAAAGCCGCCGACCACGACGATTTCCGAGCTTGATGATCTCATCGCCCACGCTAAGCGGCTCGATCGCGTGTTGTTCCAAACCTGGCACAGCCAATACAATGCTGCCGTTGATCGGACCAAAGCGCTGTTGGCTGAGCAGGGGGTAAAGTCCGTGCGCATCGATTGGCGCGAAAGCGTGCGCAAGTGGCACCCCGGTCAGGATTGGGTTTGGGAGCCAGGCGGGTTTGGTGTCTGCGATCCGGGCATCAATGCCTTTTCGATTTTCACCAAAATCATGCCCTTCCCGGTGTTCGTCGAGAGCGCCAATCTCACCTTCCCGGCCAATAAGATGACCCCGGTCGATGTCGAAATCGGCTTCAAATCGGGCCAAGCGCATAAGCCTGCGCTCAGTGCTGGGTTTAACTGGCTCGAAGAGAGCGGTGAGATTTGGACCGTACACATCGTCACTGGTACCGGCAATGACATTAAGCTTGAAGGCGGCGGGCGACGACTGATCGTCAATGGCGAGTTGATCTTGGAGCACGGCGACGCTGAGTATGCCGGAATTTATGATCGCTTTGCCGATCTGTTGGATCAGCACGAAAGCGATGTCGACGCGGCCCCGCTGCGACTGATGTCCGACGTGTTCCTACTCGGCGCAAGAACAAACGGCCCCGAGTTCTCGTGGTAAAAGTTATACGCGTCAAATCCCGGTAGAAATTCCAATTTCCACCCTGTCAGACACTTAAGCCAGCGCGCCAGTTCAACTTGGCGCGCGATGGTTTAATCTACCCAAATCACCGGAACTACTCCCACTGATTGCCGTTGTTTCTCAGCGCATTGGCGCTGATACCAACAAGCGAAAGTGAGAGCATGGTACTGCGTTTACCCTCCCACCGAGACGGCTTGGCGCAAGATGTCGCCAACTTCTGCCACGATGCGGAACGCTTTGCAGCGTCTGTGGCGCGGAGCCGCGCGGCCTGCGGATCGCTACAACAGCTAACATCGCACACCTGGACGCCAGCTTTAAAAACACCTGCCTCACCAACCCCTTGGGCAGGGATGGGCCAGTAGCGCAGGACCCTCACGCCAACGCAGCATGTGATCGCTCGTTAGGCCTTGCCACTTAGACAATCAGGGACTGGATCAACACGCGAAAGTCCCGGAAGGATTAGCATGATGGGGCTCTCCGCCTCTGAGATTAACACCCGCCCGAAAGATCCCCCGCTCTTTCGTCGTTTCACCAGCACCGGCCTTTTGGACCGCACTGACACTCTGGCTTTAGCGCAACTGCCCTAGAGCAAGCAAAGTCTTGCGCCTCATGATCGGTTTGAGGCGAACCAGTCTTTTAGCATTGTCGCAGCGGGCATTCTCTGCCGCGAAAACCGCACTCCGGAAGGACGTCGCCAATTGTTGGGCATGATCCTGCCCGGAGATGTGTGTAATTATAGCCTCGTCACCGGGCTCAAGCCGATGACAACGCAGGTGGCCATGGTGCGCTCGACGGTGTTGACCACAGACCTCGACCGACTGACGACGCTGATAGAGCTACGCCCCCGGATCCTCTCAGCGCTTCTCGCACACTTAACAATTGATAATGCGATGACCGAGGAACTGGTGTTGTCGCTCGGCTGCCGCAGCGCGCTCGAGCGGATGGCGCATTTCCTCTGCGAGATCGACTATCGCCTCGGGCGCATGGGCCTGTCAGAGAACCACCAGTTCACCTTCAGCCTGACCCAAGCAGAGCTGGGGCACTATCTTGGCTTGTCCGCCGTGCATGTGAACCGGACACTGCAAGAATTGCGACGACGCAAATTGATCTCAACGCAAGGATCGCGCGTGGCACTCACTGATATTGGCGGATTGAAAGCGGTTGGCGGGTTTTCCCCCGCCTATCTCACAGGAACTCCTGCGTTTGCTCATCGGCTTGGCGCCGCATAGCCTCGGTCCAGATACGCACAATCCGCATATGCGGGTTGTCGTCTAACCCCAAAGCCTTCACGGCCCGCTCACTCTTGAGCTCAATAGGGTTGTTATCGTCTGGGTACACAGTGAGGAGCGCCGCAACAGAATCAACCACGGTGCTGGCTTCCACCGGGCGCACGAGGGCTTTTTGGGCGCGGGCATGCGCGTTTGCATGGCGCGAGAGTGTTATGATCGGCGTGCCGGAAGACGCCAACTGGGTGACAAAATGCTCGCCCTCATCACCGGGAAGATCGGAACTGATAACCGCACAGTCTATCCCGCGCCGTCCGATCAGATGTCTGGCATAGAATACTGTCGGAGCGGGCCCAAGTACCACTGCTCCCTCTGCCCGGAAGGCATCGCTTAGAGTGATTGCTAGTGTTTGATCATCCTCAACAATTAGGATGCGCTTACCGTTAGTTCTCATAGGCCTACCATCGATTATTGCGGATAAATCGTCGGCAGGCTTTTCGGTTGCATCATCAAACATTCTAGGTGTGCACAACTTTGGCCGCACAGCCACTGCACCACGCTCGATACAGACAACGACCCGTAAAAAATCACGCGTTAACTGGGTTGTTGCACCATCATTTCGCCCCAAATCAAGCGCGTTACACGACCCCAGTTTTGGTCGCAACGGCGCGCCATGGGCCATGCGTTTTACGCATAACACCCATGACTCAACTTTATGGCCTTGGCGACGTTCCTTTTAATTGATGGATAACGGGCAGACGCCGACCGCGCCGAAGATGAAGATTCAAACGCCCCACACAATTTCACGACGCTCCCTCCTCCAAGGGGTGATCGCCTCCGCTGTTTTGCTATCATCCACAAGCCTTACTCCCGCTGTAGCTGCAGATGGGACGGATAGCTTCGCATTTAATTATGACAGTTTCTCTGCGCGCATGCGCGATGTGGCCGCTGCACCCTATGCGCCACCAAAGCTGATCTCATCCGCCTTTTATGAAGGGCTGGATTATGATGGTCATCGCCGCGTGCAGTTTAATACCAAACGCGCTGTTTGGGCCGAGCAGGACCATGGCTATCAGGTTCATGTCTTCCCGCCGGGCTGGCTGTTTAAAGAGACGGTGAGCCTGTTCGAGGTGAATGACGGGCAAGCGCGCCCAATGAATTTCACCGGCGCGGACTTCAACTTCTATTTTGACGAAGACCAGAAGAGCCAAGCCGAGAATGCTGAGTTCCCGGGCGTAGCAGGCTTCCGGCTCAATCATCCGATCAATGATAAGGACCGTGCCGACGAGCTGGTCTCTTTCCTTGGCGCGAGCTATTTCCGCGCTCTCGGGCGCGACAACATCTATGGCTTGAGCGCCCGTGGCTTGCTGATCAATTCCTGGCGCGATGGACCAGAGGAATTTCCGCGGTTTAGCGAATTCTATCTCGAACGCCCGCAGAACTCGGACAGCATCACCATATACGCGGCCCTCGAAAGCCCAAGCGTTGCCGGGGCTTATCGCTTTGTCATCCGCCCCGCGGGCAAAAATCGGCAAGAGACCGTGATGGAAGTGACCGCGCGGCTCTACTTCCGCGCCGATATTGCTGAGCTGGGCATTGCGCCTTTGACATCGATGTTCTTGTTTGGCGCGGCCAATCACATCAGCTTTGATGACTATCGCCCGCAGGTCCATGACAGCACCGGCCTATTGGTTGAACCTTCCGATGGCACGGTCATCTGGCGGCCGCTGAACAACACCAAAACTCTGGGTAATACCTATCTCGCGGACAAGGCCATTCGCTCCTTTGGCCTCTATCAGCGCGGTCGTGACTTTGAGACCTATCAAGATGCTGGCGCCCATTATGAGCGCCGACCTTCGCTCAAGGTTGAGCCCATCAGCAATTGGGGCGAAGGCACTATTCGCCTCATTGAGATCCCCGCTCGCTATGAAGCGGACGACAATATTGGCGCCTTCTGGATACCCGCTGGCGCCATTACCGCCGGAAGCTCGCGCGAGTTTAGCTATCGCCTGACTTGGGGTGATCTGAACGCCGAAGAGCACTCCACTCTGGCGTATGTCGCGGAGACGCGCGCAGGCATGGGCGGTGTTTCTGGCGTTGAAAACGCGACGGCCCTTAGAAAATTTGTGATCGACTTCGCAGGCGGTCGCCTTCCCGATCTGGAACCAGACACGGAATTTAACGTTCTGGTTACGAACTCAGCGGGGAGCATAGTTTCGACTACTTTTTCTCGCATCGATGCCAATGAACATTGGCGTCTTGTCATAGACATCGACACCGCGGACCAACCGCTGATCGAGCTTAAAGCCAGCATAGCGCTCGGAAATGAGCCGATTACGGAAACGTGGATCTACCAGTGGCGAGGAATAGAATGAAACGACACGCTTTTTCTTCAAATTTCGGCCTACCCGATGCCCCCATGGCGATGCCTAAGCAGCGCCTCGAACGCGATCGCTCTCTGGTCAATGTTCTGGTTGACCTGTTTCTCGGTCGGCAGCGCGGCTGATAGGTGGACAATCTAATGGCTGGAATGCAGGCGTCGCGTCGAGCCGCTATTATGCGCGCTTTCTCACTGGTTATCGCCAGTGTTTCGGCGATTGCCGCAGGTTGGGCGTTCCTGCACATCATTGGTGGTGATGAACCAAATTGGCTCGACTTTTTGCGCGCCGGTTTGCTGTTTATCGCCACTTTTTGGTTGGTGTTTGGTGGGCTCGTCGGCGTGATTGGCGCGTTTGCGTCCAAAACCATGATCACCTGCGTGCCAACGCTGCCAACCGGCAAAACCGTGGTTCTCATTCCCATTTACAATGAGGCCCCGGTCGAGACCTTCGCACGTATTGCGGCGATGAACCGCGAGATCGTGGCGCTCGGCGTCGCCAGTCGTTTTGACTTTGCAATCCTTTCGGACACGACCAATCTTGAGGTCGCGGCGCAAGAGATCGACGCGTTCGAGCTGTTGACGCGCGAGCCAGAAGCGGAAGCGCGCATTTTCTATCGCCGCCGCGAGCGTAATACCGGACGCAAGGCAGGCAATATCGAAGACTTTGTGCGCAATTCTGGCGCGGCATATGATTATGCCGTGATCCTGGATGCGGACAGTCTGATGGAAGGCAAGACGCTGATCGCGCTGGCCGAGCGCATGGACAATGATCCGCGCTTGGGTCTGTTGCAGACCGTGCCGACCGTGATCAATGCCGACAGCCTCTTTGGCCGCATGATGGCATTCTCCGCTGCGTATCTATCGCCCTTCTTTGCTCGTGGCGCGGCTTTGGCGCAGGGTGATGAGGGTCCTTATTGGGGCCACAACGCCATCGTGCGTGTCCGCGCCTTTGCGCAATGCTGCGGCCTACCAGTGTTGTCTGGCCGTCCACCTTGGGGTGGGCATATTCTGAGCCATGACTATGTCGAGGCAGCCTTGCTTTCGCGCGGCGGCTGGAAAGTGCGCATGGATCCAGCCATCCCAGGCTCCTATGAACATGGCCCCGAAAACCTGATTGAATACGCCAAACGCGATCGTCGCTGGTGTCAGGGCAATTTGCAGCACCACAAAGTGCTCGCGGCCCCAAAACTGAAGTTTTGGAACCGCTTCACGCTGTTGCAGGGCATTATGGCCTACCTCGCCTCGCCGATCTGGCTGGCGCTGATGATCACCAGTCTTCTGGCGACTGCCTATCCAGACTCGCCGGGCGAACGCTTGCAGTTTGCGCCGTGGATTTTGGGCGTTGGCGTTGCTGCGGTTTTGCTTCTGCCAAAACTAGCCATCGCGCTGCGCGGGGCGTTTGACGGCACTAATGCTCAGTTCGGCGGCACCGCGCGTGTTTTGCTCTCGACCTTGGGTGAGATCGTCATCTCGACGATTATGGCGCCGATCCTGTTAGCGTTTCAAACCCGTGCGGTTATCCAGATCTTCCTCGGCCTCGACGGTGGTTGGCCAGCGACCGAGCGCGACGCGCAAGTGGTTCCGATGAAAACCGCTATCGGCGCCAGCTGGTGGATCATGCTGGTGGGTATCATCACCATCGGCTTCACGATGGTCGAAGCGCCAGCGTTTGTGCTGTGGCTTTTGCCCGTAACCGTCCCCGCCGTATTGGCGCCGCTGATTATTCGCCTGACTTCGCATTCGGCATCGAGCCCGCTGATGAAGAACATTTTCTCCATCGTCACGGAGCGCCAAGTGGTGCCGGTGATCGCGGAGAATAAGCACATCCTGCAACAGTGGAGCAAGCCGCATCCAGTGTCTGTTGCGCCTGCGGTGCTCGAACTGACTGCTGAAAATGCATAAACGCCTGCTGCGGGGCGGGCCGGTTTCGTCACATCTCGGCACGACCAAGCCGGCGACTGTCGGGCTCGTACCAGGACAGCGCGACCATCGCCTCGACTTTTTTCGGGGGCTGGCCTTAGTGATGATTTTCATCAATCACGTGCCCGGCACAGTCTACGAATATGTAACCAACAGAAACTTCGGCTTTTCGGACGCGGCAGAGGCTTTCGTCTTTATGTCCGGCCTTGCGGCGGGCTTGGCCTATTCATCGGCATTCGCTCCCGGCAATAATTTGTGGTTGGCAGTCTCGCGCCCATGGGCACGGGCGCGCTACCTCTATTTCGTGCATCTGAGCATCACCGTCATCTGCCTTGCCATTGTCGCCTTCGCAGCGCGCTATTTCGACTTGGCGGAGCTGCTGACTAAGAACAACATCAAGGCGCTGTTCGCTGATCCGCTGGCGACCATGATCGGTATACCGTTGCTGACCCACCAGCTCGGCTATCTCAATATTCTGCCCCTTTATGCTGTGCTGCTTGTGTCTACCCCGGCAATCATTTTGCTGGGACGCAAGTTCCCCTATTGGGTTTTGGCGGGCTCGATCTTGCTCTGGGTTATCGCCGGTCAATTCCGCTTGAATCTGCCCAACTTTCCCAATAGCGGCGGCTGGTTTTTCAACCCGTTCTCGTGGCAATTGCTGTTCGTCATTGGCGTGCTGAGCGGCATGGCGATGAAGCAAGGTAAGCAGTTCATTCCGACCCATCCAGTCGCTTTCGTGCTGGCCTTGGCCTATCTGATCGCCACCGTAGTGGTGATGAAATATCCACCGGCTGGCGAAGCTTTTCGCGCCGGGCTCAGCGCGATCAGCAAAATGGGCGCGCCCTTCTACATCACCTGGTTTGACAAGACCTTCCTGAGCCTGCCGCGTCTCTTGCACGCGTTGGCGGTGTTTTATGTTTTTGCCTCGATCCCGCAGATGCGCGTGATTGCGTCCTCGCGTCTGGCCGCCCCCTTGCGCATTATGGGACGGCAGGGGCTGGCAGTCTTTGCTACCGGCACAGTATTGAGTATCGCCTTGCAGGCCGTGAAGGCATGGCTTTCGAAAGAAGGCATCACCGATACGGTGCTGATTGACGGGCTGATGCTGGGCAGCGGTATCTTTGCGCTGTGGCTCTTGGCTTACGTCCTTACCCGCACTGTCGACATGCGCCGTACGCAAAGCCAGACCAAAACGCCCTAATCCGACTTGCACTCACCGCCTGCGCGCGTAACCATCAGGAAACTGCTGATGAGTGGCCGGGGGGAAACATGCACAGCGACAAGCAAATATTGGTTGCAGCAAAAGACGTCGAAGCGCGTGTCCGCAAGGCACTGGTGGACGCAGGGGCGATTGCTGCTGCGGCGGATGCAACAACCCGCGCGCTGCTGCATGCCTCCATGGTTGGCATTGATAGCCACGGTGTTCGGCTCACCGAGCACTATTGTAAAATGATGGCGGGTGGGCGCATCAACAAAGCGCCAAACATCACCCTGCGCCGCACGGCAAGTTCGTCCGCAATCCTCGATGCCGACAATGGTTTGGGCCACTACTCGGCCTATGAGGCTGTGAAGGCGGGGATCGAGATCGCCCGCGAACATGGCGTCGCCGGGATCGGGATTGAACACTCATCCCATCTTGGTGCAACCGGCGCTTATGCCATCGCCGGTGCTGAGCAGGGCTTTGTAACCTTTGTGACCACTAATACCGACGCCATGGTGGCGCTTTACGACGGCGCGCAACGGTTCCACGGCACGAATCCGCTCGCCTTTGCCGCGCCTGTCCCCAACGCTCGCCCGTGGTTTTTGGACATGGCGACATCGTCCATTCCGATGAATCGGGTGCTCCTGCATCGTTCACTCGATGAGCCCCTACCGCCCGGTGTTGCGGCGGATCAGAACGGGGTGGAAACCACCAATCCGCATGAGGCGGAAATGCTACTTCCCTTGGGCGGCGCGAGCTATGGATTTAAAGGCGCGGGGCTCGCTGGGGTCGCGACACTGTTTTCCGCTCTTCTCACCGGGACGACACTCGACCCCAATTTCATCCCCATGTATGGCGGCGACGATATTAGTACGCCCCGCAATATGGGCCATTTCGTCATGGTGATCGATCCTGCAAAGTTCGTTGGAGCGCAGGCTTTTGGCCAAGCCATGCTGACCTACCTATCGGCGCTGCGCGGTGCTCCCGCGCGCGAAGGTGGCGGGCAAATTATGGCTCCGGGCGATCGGGAATGGGCGGAAGCCGCGCACCGCGCCGAGCATGGCGTGCCGATCGATCCCGATACGGCGGTGTTCTTGGGTTATGCGTGAGGGGTAAATAGCTTTCGATCGCGGGACACGATCTCGCTGAGAAAATCGGAGACCAGCGCAACACGACGAATGCTGCGCAGGTCTTCGTGCATCACCGTCCAATAGGCGCGGCTTAGGATGTGCTGAGGTAGAACCGGCACGAGATCGGCGCTGTTATGCGCCATAAAGGCGTGGAGGATACCGATCCCTGCCCCGGCCCGCACTGCCTCTGTCTGGCCGATTGCCGTGGAGACGGCCAGGCTTGACCGCCAGCTCTTGAGATATTCCGCTGTGTAATCGAGCGATGAGGTGAACAAGAGATCGTCGACATAGCCGACCAATTGATGGCGTTCCAAATCGGCGAGCGTTTGCGGCACCCCAAATTCACTCAGATAGGTCGGGGAAGCATATAGCCCGAGAGAGTAATTGGTGAGGCGACGCGCCACCAGCCGCCCCTCGCGCGGTTGCTCCAGCGTCACCGCCACATCAGCCTCGCGGCGCGAGAGCGAGAACGAGCGCGGCACGGGCACCAATTCAATGCGCAATCCCGGATGACGGCGCAGCAATTCACCCAAACGGGGGGCGAGAAAACCCACACCAAAACCATCGGGCGCACCAACGCGCACCGTGCCCTCCACCGTGCTATCAGCACCAGCTGCTTCTTGCGCTGCAAGCATGGCGCTTTCCATACGCTCGGCGTGGGGGAGCAGGCGTTCGCCATGGCTCGAAAGCTCGGAGCCATTGGTTTTGCGGGTAAAGAGTTTGCTGCCGAGCTGATCTTCAAGCGCACTCAGGCGACGTGCGACGGTGGCGTGATTGAGGCCCAAGCTGCGGGCTGCACCCAAAATCTGTCCCGTGCGCGCCACGGCCAGAAAGATACGAACGTCGTCCCAGTTCATCTTGCACTACAATTTTTGCACAACGGATGCCGAAAACTTGGCGTTGCTATTCACCCTTCGTAGCGGCAACTAAGCTACAACACAAGGGAACCTGCCTCATGCGCACTATTGGCCACTTTATCGACGGCGTCGAAACCACAGGCACCAGCACCGAATTTCAGGACGTTTTCAACCCGGCAACCGGCGAAGTGCAGGCCCGCGTTGCGCTGGCGACCCCAGCGGATCTGGAAGCCGCTGTCGCTTCTGCTGCCGCCGCGCAGGGCAAGTGGGCTGCAACCAATCCGCAGCGCCGCGCTCGGGTGTTTTTCAATTATGTGGCGCTGATCAACCAGAATATGCAGGAGCTGGCAGAGCTGCTGAGCGCGGAGCATGGCAAGACGGTTGAAGACGCCAAGGGTGACGT
Source organism: Devosia sp. MC532 (assembly GCF_016461625.1). NCBI lineage: Bacteria > Pseudomonadati > Pseudomonadota > Alphaproteobacteria > Hyphomicrobiales > Devosiaceae > Devosia > Devosia sp. MC532. The sequence goes on from NZ_JAEMNZ010000017.1 coordinate 34,238, forward strand.
GCAGCGCGGCCTTGAAGTCGCTGAGTTCGTCGCTGGTGCACCGCATCTGCTCAAGGGTGAGTTTACGGACGGCGCTGGCCCGGCCATCGACATGTATTCCATGCGCCAGCCAGTGGGCATTGGCGCGGGCATCACGCCCTTTAACTTCCCGGCGATGATCCCGCTCTGGATGCTTTCACCAGCCATTGCCGCTGGCAACGCCTTCATCCTCAAGCCCTCGGAGCGCGACCCGTCTGTGCCAGTGCGTCTTGCGCAGCTCGCGATTGAAGCGGGCCTACCCAAGGGCATTCTGAACGTTGTGCATGGTGGCAAGTCCGTTGTGGATGGCATTCTGGCGCATGAAAAGATTGAAGCGATTAGCTTTGTCGGCTCCACCCCGATCGCGCGCTATGTCTACGGCACGGCGGCAAGCAATGGTAAGCGCGTGCAGGCCTTTGGTGGCGCTAAGAACCACATGGTCATTATGCCAGACGCTGACATGGATAAGGCCGCAGACGCGCTGATGGGCGCAGGCTACGGCTCGGCAGGCGAACGCTGCATGGCTGTTTCGGTGGCGGTTCCGGTTGGTGACGGCACCGCCGACGCCATCATCAAGGCGCTCAAGCCACGGATCGAAAAGCTCAAGGTTGGTCCGGCAACTGACGCATCAAGCGAAATGGGCCCGGTGATCACCAAAGCCTCGCAGGACCGTATCAAGTCGTTGATCACCTCCGGTGTCGAGCAAGGCGCAGAGCTCGTCGTCGATGGTCGTGGCCTGTCATTGCAGGGCTATGAAAATGGCTATTTCGTCGGTCCAACCCTGTTTGACCGCGTCACGCCCGAGATGGACATTTATAAGGAAGAGATCTTTGGGCCGGTGCTGAGCGTTGTTCGCTCCCCAAGCTATGAAGATGCGCTCCAGCTTGTCGTCGACAATCCCTATGGCAATGGCACGGCGATCTTTACCCGCGATGGTGATGCGGCCCGCGATTTTGCAGCACGGGTCAATATCGGCATGGTCGGCATCAACGTGCCAGTGCCGGTGCCGCTGGCCTACCACAGTTTTGGTGGCTGGAAGGCGAGCGCCTTTGGCGACCTCAATCAGCACGGCATGGATTCGATCAAGTTTTGGACGCGCACCAAGACCGTCACAGCCCGTTGGCCGAGCGGCATTAAAGACGGCGCAGAGTTTCAAATGCCGACGATGAAGTAACGGCCGACCATAAGAACCCCCGTCACTGCTGTGGCGGGGTTTTTCGTCTGCGCTGTGGGGACGTTCAGACGCGATAGAAGGCGCGATACCACTCGACAAAGCGGCGAACACCTTCAGTCACCGGCATTTGTGGGGCGTAGCCTGTAGCCTTGGTCAACTCAGAGGTATCGGAGGACGTGTCCGCCATGTCGCCAGACTGCAGGGGCAGCAGGTTCCGAATGGCCTTTTTACCCAGCGCCGCTTCAAGCGCATCAATATAGGCCGCGAGTTTTACTGGCTCGGAATTGCCGATGTTGAAAATCCGATAGGGCGCGTTTGAACTGGCCGGATCGGGATCCTCAGCGCGCCAATCGGGATTGGCTTGGGCGGGTGTATCGGAAGCGCGAATGACGCCTTCGACGATGTCGTCGATATAGGTGAAATCGCGCGTGTGATTGCCAAAATTGTAAACGTCGATGGGCTCGCCTGCCAGAATATTGCGGGTGAACTTGAACAGCGCCATATCTGGCCGCCCCCAAGGGCCATAGACGGTGAAGAACCGCAGACCGGTTGTCGGCAGGCCAAAGAGATGCGCGTAAGAGTGCGCCATCAGCTCATTGGCGCGCTTGGTGGCCGCATAGATCTGAAGCGGATGGTCTGCCCCGTCGTGTTCGGAGAATGGCATTTTGGCGTTGCCGCCATAGACAGACGACGTGGAGGCATAGGTTAAATGCCCAATCTTGTGGTGGCGGCAGGCCTCCAGAATATGGGTAAAGCCAACCACGTTCGACTGCACATAAGAGTGCGGGTCCTCAAGGCTAAAGCGAATACCCGCCTGTGCCGCTAAGTGGATGACGCGATCAAACCCTTGGTCGGCAAACAGGCTTTCAACCGCTGCGCGGTCTGCCAGATCGCCCCGCACAAAGCGATAATCACCGCCGAGCTGCGTGCTCAGCGCCTCTAGCTGCGCAAGGCGCGCTTCTTTCAGGCTGGGGTCGTAGTAGGCATTAACGACGTCAAAACCGACAACAGCATCGCCGCGCTCCAGAAGTCGGCGCGCCACGTGATAGCCGATAAATCCGGCATTGCCCGTAACCAAAACCCTCATCACGCCCTCACTCAAACCCAAACGTAATCCTATGGCAACGACGATTGTCACTACCACGTGGGATGGGCTCAGTCATGTTGGATGTTGATAGGGAACTATTGGATAGAGGGGCATGTCCGTCGCGCCGCTCTAACGTGCTGACTGGGCGGAGTGTGGCTCCGCCCAGCTGAGTTCGACTTGATGGGCGAGTTTAGTATTTCGCCATAATGTTGAAGAAGACGCCTTGGTGATCGCGCTCCAAATCACGCAGATCGTCCGAGAAGCCAGCAAAATTGTAGCCGACGCCGACCTTCACATGGTCATCAACGCTATAGTAGACCGCCGCTAAGGCGCCGAGGTCGAGCGTCTTGGCCTCCGGCAGGGCCATAGCCTGAGCTGCTGCCGGTTTTGAGGACACCGAGTTAAGGTGTTTTTGGAACTGGAGAGTTTTTATGGAGAGACGCAAGTTCAGCCGGGAGTTCAAGCTCGAGGCTGTCAGGCTGGTCAGGGATCGGGGTG
>NZ_JAEMNZ010000018.1:0-33595 GCF_016461625.1 Devosia sp. MC532
GGACAATCTTGCGCGGTTCAATCGGCGGACAAAGCGCGTCTCCAAAACAGTGCAGATGCTCGAGATTACGCTCAATCTGTTCTTCAACAGACACCTCATAAGGAGTCCCAAATGAACAGTCCCCCCTTGCAGGGAGGGATTAAGGGTGGGGTACCCAAAATCAAAAAAGGCCGGGGTCACCCCCAGCCTTTCAATCTCAAATCTGAGACAAGTCTTACTTGCCCAGAGTGCTCGGCCAGGTGCCGTGCAGATCCGAACCGCGACCGTCGATGACGAAGCCGTGGGCGCCGAAGAAGTCGCGCTGGCCCTGAATGAGGTTCGCAGTGCCCTGAGCCTGACGGTAGCTGTCGAAGTACGACAGAGCAGCCGAGAGGCAGATCATTGGGAATTCGCCAACAGCGGCAGCAGCAACAACCTTGCGCAGGCTTGGGTGACTGTCCTTCATGATGTCTACGAAATCTGGAACGACGAGCAGATTGGTCGCTTCACCCTTGGCATAAGCCGAGGACATCTGGTCGAGGAAGCGCGAACGGATGATGCAGCCAGCGCGCCAGATCTTGGCGATGGTCGCGAGCGGCAGTGCCCAACCGTTTTCTTCCGAAGCCTTAGCGATAACCGCAAAGCCCTGCGCATAAGAAACGATCTTACCAGCCAGCAGTGCCTTTTCGAGGTCAGCCAGGGTCACGTCGGTCTTGCCGCGTACTGGCTTGCCATAGATGGCTTCGGCCGCAACACGTTCTTCCTTGCGCGACGAGATCGAGCGAGCAGCAACAGCGCCTTCAATGGCGGTTGCTGGAACACCCATCTGCTGAGCAACGATAGCCGACCAAACGCCGGTGCCCTTCTGGCCAGCCTTGTCGAGGATCAGATCAACGAGTGCCTTACCAGACTCTGCATCGACCGCGTCCAGCACGTGGCCGGTGATTTCGATGAGGTAGGAGTTCAGCGCACCCTTGTTCCATTCCTTGAACACGGCAGCGCATTCCTTGGCGGACATGCCCAGGCCATCACGCATCACGCCATAGACTTCAGCGATCATCTGCATGTCGCCGTATTCAATGCCGTTGTGGATGGTCTTTACGAAGTGGCCAGCGCCGCCTTCACCGAGATATGCGCAGCAGCTTTCGCCGTTGAACTGGGCAGCAATCGCCGTAAGAACAGCTTCAGCATTGTGCCACTGTTCCTTGGAACCACCGACCATGATCGATGGGCCGTGACGCGCGCCTTCTTCACCACCGGAAACACCGACGCCGAGATAGCCAATGTTCTTTGGCTTGAGGTAGTCAAAACGACGCTGCGTATCGGTGAACAGCGAGTTGCCGCATTCGATGATCGCATCGCCAGCCTCAAGGTGTGGCAACAGCTGCTCGATCATATCGTCAACCGGCTGACCAGCCTTGACCATGATGATGATAGAGCGCGGCGCCTTCACCGAGGCTACGAATTCTGCAAGATCGTACTTAGGAAGCGTCTTTTCAGACAGGCCTTGAGCCTTTGCCTCTGCTACAAACTCGTCAATGCGGACAGCAGACCGGTTGTGCACGGCAACAGTGTAGCCCTTCTCTGCGATGTTGAGAGCCAGGTTCGAGCCCATAACCGCAAGGCCGATTAGGCCGATATCCGCTGTCGACATCCAAATATCCTTCCGAAGGTCATCGTGGTCATTCTGAAGCACGCCTAATAGGCGGCGGCGATACTGACCACATCATAGCGAAAGAAGATAGGTCAGAAAGTGCAATTTCCGACCATTCCGGCCATCTTGTATGGCAGATTGCAGTCAATCTTGCACAGCTTAGTCCCCTCATCTAACAAGAACAGATAGAATTCCGGCGGAGCTGCCATGACCAAACCCACTTCGCCCTTTGATTTATCCGGAAAACTCGCACTGGTGACCGGTTCAAGCCGCGGCTTGGGATTCGCGATTGCCAAGGCAATGGCGGAGGCCGGAGCACGTATTGTGATCAACGGGCGTGACAGTCACGCTCTTGGTGATGCTGCGGCAACACTCAACGAAGCGGGTCATGACGTTAAAGCCGTGGCCTTTGACGTCACCAGCGAAGACAGCGTCGGCGACGGCATCGACTATGTTGAGCATGTCCTCGGCCCGATCGATATTCTAGTCAACAATGCAGGAATGCAGTTCCGCTCTCCCCTTGAGGATTTCCCGGCCGACCGCTTTGATCAGGTACTGACAACGAACCTCACCTCGGTCTTCTCCGTTGGTCAGGCCGTGGCCCGTCACATGATCCCGCGCCGCTCCGGCAAGATCATCAACATTTGCTCCATGCTCTCCAACGTCTCGCGCCCCTCTGTTGCCCCCTATGCGGCGAGCAAAGCAGCTGTGGCAAATCTCACCCGCGGCATGGCCGTGGATTGGGCAAAGCACGGTCTCAATATAAATGGCATTGCGCCGGGCTATTTCCTCACCGAGATGAATGAGGCCCTGAGCCAAGACGAAACTTTTAACCGCTGGATCGAACAACGCACCCCCATGGGGCGTTGGGGCCAGCCCGACGAATTAGGCGGGGCCGCAGTCTTCCTCGCTTCTGACGCTTCTCGCTTTGTGAACGGACACATTCTCTATGTCGACGGTGCCTTCTCAGCCACAGTTTGAACCCGCCCGCATCATCATCGTGATGGGCGTCAGCTCCTCGGGCAAGTCTACCGTTGGTGCAGCCCTCGGCCGCGCCCTGCACGCCCCCTTCCTTGATGGTGATCGCTACCATCCCGAAGCGAATGTCGAGAAGATGCGCGCAGGCACCCCCCTCACCGATGAGGACCGCTGGCCTTGGCTGACCGCCCTCACCGCTGCACTCAAAGACGCGGCCTCCAAAAAGAGCGTCGCAGTCGGCGCATGCTCCGCATTGAAAAAAGCCTATCGCGATTTCATTACGGCCGAAGCCGGTGAGCCTGTGCTGTTTGTCTATCTCGATGGCAGCAAAGAGGTGATTGCCGAGCGCATGGCCAAGCGCAATCACGAATACATGCCCACGTCGCTTCTCGACAGCCAGTTCGCGACGCTCGAAGTGCCCGATGACACCACCGAGCACGTCCTAAAAGTTCCGGTCACCGACAGTGTCGACAAAATCGTTCGTACCGTCGTCGCCGACCAAAAACACCTCCGTGCCTTCAAGCGCTGGCAGTAAATCAGCGCTCGTCCGGGACGCCCGGATTTCGCGATAGGCTGGCGTTGGCATAGCGGTCGTCATTCGACACATCCTTGCCAACCCAGTCGGGGATCTCCACCGCCTCGTCGAGCGCACCCATCTCCACTTCTGCCGTCACCAGCCCCTCGTGCGGACCTTCAAACACATCCACTTCCCAGGTATGATTGCCGTGCGGCACAAGATAACGGCGCTTCTCGATGACATTGGGCCGCGCCAACTCCATCAGCTGCAACCCGTCCTCAACCGGGATTTCATATTCAAATTCCGCCCGTGCCAAACCCACGGGCTTGCCCTTGAGCGTTAAAAACGCTTGGGCATCATCAACCACACGCACGCGCACTGTCGGATTGGCATTGGTCGATAGATAACCCTGACGGAAAGCCGCGCTCGACGTCACTCCGGAACGCCAACCATCGCTCGAAACAAGAAATTTGCGTTCAATTTCAATACCCATAGGGTTCTTTCCGGAATCAATCAGACAATGACTTGAATCATAATGCGAAGCGCAGGCTTTGGGTCCATGAAATGATTGAGCCACCCGTAGGTGGCTCATCCTAAACTCAAGCTTGCGGTGTAAAACTCGATGGCGGTTGTGCTGGCGCGCCCCCGAACCGCCGCCCGACATAGGTCGCCGCCTTATCCTTTAACTCAACGAATTTCTTCGTCATACCACTCAAGCGATTATCCCAAGCTGGATCAGGAGCTTGCCCCGCGATGGTTTTGAAATAGACCTCCATCATGCAGGCAATGGCGAAAGGCTCAATCAGCGCCACCTTCACCGCCCAAGCGAAGATCAGCGCGAAGACAAATCCCCCAGCCGACCAGCCACCCGGCATAAACCACACCAGCGCCGCCGCAGGCGCCAGCATCACTAGGAACACCACAAAGGCCAGCCCATAGGTGATCACAGTCAGCCAAGCCGCGTTCTTGAACATCACCTTGTAGTTCTGCCCATAGAGCACCAGCGCCGTCTTGGCACTGTCCCATGGATTGGTCGATTTGGTGCGAATGGCATAGGCCATGATCACTTCATCAAGCAGCCCCACCGACAGATTGAGGAATGCCCTCAGCACGCCCGTCAGCGATTGTATGGCCGGGATTGGGATCAGCGAGGCAATGCCATTGACGAGACCCGTAATGGCCCGCAGCACACCCTTCACCAGCTGATCGGCACCAAACAACACGCTCGCCTCAGCAAAACGCTCTTTGACGATAGCACTTGCGTGATCAATCTGCGCCCTCCCGGCGGGGATTTCGCGCCCCTCCAGCAGTTCAGACAGCACCGCGATATGGCCAGCCTTGACCACATAGAGAATATATTCGCGCAGGAAATAGATCACCCCGGCAGTCAGTGCGAAGCCTGCAACTCCGCCCCAAATCGATGATGTGGCTTGGAAATCAGCATCTCCGAAAGCGCCAACGCCCCAACCAATTCCGGCCCCAGTTCCTGTCACCAACACATAGGCGGCAGCTATGCCGAAGTAGACAACCATCCGAAACACGATGAACGGCCAAGTCTTAGCCATCAGGCCCAAAGCCCGCCCTATAGAAAAGTCCCACATGTCGCTTGTCCCTCAAGCTGTTGTTCAAGGGGGGCACTCTCTGGTAGAGGGCACATATGCCCGGACCTATGCCCACACTGCTGAACTACTTCCCTCCCACTGAACCCTACCTGAATGTCATCCACGTCGATGACGACATTCTGGTGGTGGACAAGCAATCTGGCTTGCTCAGCGTGCCGGGTAAAGACCCCAGCCTCTGGGATTGCATTCAGCATCGCGCCCACCAAACCTGGCCCACGGCTGGCATGTGCCACCGCTTGGACAAAGACACGTCTGGCGTTCTCGTCATGGCGCTGAACAAGCCCGCGCACGGCTTCATCGGCAGCCAGTTCGAGTTCCGCAAAACCACCAAGAGCTATATCGCTCGCGTGTCCGGAATTATCGAAGAGGATTCAGGCCTCATCGACCTGCCCATGTGTACCGATTGGGAAAACAAGCCGCGCCAGAAGATCGACCACGAGAACGGTCGCCCGGCGCAAACCGAATGGCAGGTGCTGGAGCGCGAAGAGAACGCGACGCGCGTAAAACTCACCCCCCTCACCGGCCGCACCCATCAGCTGCGCGTTCACATGAAGGCCCTCGGCCATGTGATTCTGGGCGATGCCTTTTATGCCTCTGGCGATGATCTCACCGCTGCCGATCGCCTCCAACTGCACGCCGCCGAATTGGGATTTACCCACCCAACGACAAAAGAGTTCATGACCTTCACGGCCCCCGTGCCATTCTGATTGGACTTTAGCAGGAGTGAAGCGTTCACAGGGGCGCTCACTCTTGCCCGATCTCTCGCGCGGGCCTATAGCAGCGAGCATATCCCCGCGCCCGAGAGAGGCCTTCATGCCCACCCGTCCGCTTCGTATCGCTCCCTCCATTCTATCCGCCGATTTCGCGCGGCTTGGCGCGGAGGTGGAAGCCATCGACGCCGCTGGCGCGGATTACATCCATATCGACGTGATGGACGGGCATTTCGTGCCCAACATCTCCTTTGGCGCGCCGATCATGAAATCGGTGCGTGGGGTCACGGGAAAGACCTTTGATTGTCACTTGATGATCGCTCCCACGGACGCCTATCTGGCCGATTTTGCCAATGGCGGCGCTGACATCATCACCGTCCACGCTGAAGCGGGTCCTCACCTGCACCGCTCGCTACAGGCCATTCGCGCGCTCGGCAAGAAAGCCGGCGTGGCGCTGAACCCAGCGACACCTGTCTCCACCATCCAGCACGTCATTGATGACGTCGATCTGGTCCTCATCATGAGCGTCAATCCCGGTTTCGGCGGCCAGAGCTTTATTCGCGAAAGCCTCACCAAGATCGCGCAGGCCCATGCGTTGATCGGCGGTCGTGACATTGATCTTGAAGTCGATGGTGGCGTCACTGCTGCTAATGCAAAAGAGATCGTCGCGGCGGGAGCCAATGTGCTCGTCGCAGGTTCTGCCATCTACGGCGGCAATGATCCGACCACTTACGCCGGTCGCATTCAGGCCATCCGAGACGCGGTAAACACGCATAATGCCTGAGCCACGCATCGAGGGACTGAGCCACATGACCTTTATCGTCGAGAACCTCGACGGCATGGAGGAAATCTTGGTGACAGTCCTCGGCGCGCGCAAAATCTATGACAGCGAGGACAAAACCTTCTCGCTCTCACAGGAGCGGTTCTTCCATGTCGGCGCCACCGACCTCTGGATCGCCATTATGCAAGGCCAGTCTCTTCCCTCGCGCAGCTACAATCACATCGCCTTCAAAATTGCTGATGCTGATTTGGAAATCTATCGCCAGCGCATCGAGGCTCTGGGGTTGGACATGCGCGAAACGCGGCCAAGGGTTGCGGGCGAAGGCCGTTCGCTCTATTTCCACGACCGCGACAACCACCTCTTCGAACTGCACACTGGCACGCTGCCCGAGCGCCTAGAGCGCTACAAGCAACCGCCAGTTGAATCACATTCCTAAGCTACAAGGCTAAGCCCATGATCCCGCGCTATTCCCGCCCCGAAATGGTCGCCAACTGGTCCGCCGAAACTCGGTTCGCCATTTGGTTCGAAATCGAGGCGCACGCGACCTCCAAGCTCGCAGAGCTGGGCGTCGTGCCCAAGGAAAGCGCTGATAAAATCTGGGAAGTGATGAATGCTCGCAAGGCCGAGCTCGGTGACTATGGCTTTGACGTCGAGCGCATCGACGAAATCGAACGCACCACCAAGCACGACGTAATCGCCTTCCTGACCCACCTTTCCGAAATCGTCGGTCCAGACGCTCGCTTCGTCCATCAGGGCATGACCTCCTCGGACATTCTCGACACCACGCTCTCGGTGCAGATGAAGCGCGCTGCCGACATTCTGATAGCCGATGTGGATGCGCTGCTCGAAGCCCTCAAGCGCCGCGCCTACGAGCACAAGAACACCATCACCATCGGTCGCTCGCACGGCATTCACGCCGAGCCGACCACCTTTGGCGTCAAACTTGCCGAAGCCTATGCCGAGTTCACCCGCAACCGCGCACGCCTCGTTGCAGCGCGCGATGAAATCGCCACCGCGGCCATCTCCGGCGCCATCGGCACCTTCGCCAATATCGATCCGTCGGTCGAAGAGTACGTCGCTGAAAAGCTTGGCCTTTCTATCGAGCCAGTCTCGACCCAGGTCATCCCGCGCGATCGTCACGCAATGTTCTTCGCCACGCTCGGCGTTGTAGCGTCCTCCATCGAACGCGTCGCCGTGGAAATCCGTCACCTGCAGCGCACCGAAGTTCTCGAAGCTGAGGAATACTTCTCCCCGGGCCAGAAGGGCTCGTCGGCAATGCCGCACAAGCGCAACCCGGTCCTCACCGAAAACCTCACCGGTCTTGCCCGCCTCGTGCGCGGCATGGTCACCCCAGCGCTCGAAAACGTTGCGCTCTGGCACGAACGCGATATCTCGCACTCCTCGGTTGAGCGCATGATCGGCCCAGACGCGACCGTCACCCTCGACTTCGCTCTGGCCCGCCTCACCGGCGTGATCGACAAGCTCGTCGTCTACCCAGAAAACATGCGCAAGAACCTCGATCTTCTTGGCGGCCTCCACAATTCCCAGCGCATGCTGCTCGCGCTTACGCAGGCCGGCTACAGCCGCGAAGACAGCTACGCTGCCGTTCAGCGCAACGCCATGAAGGTCTGGCAGCACAATGGCGATCGCGCAGGTCTCTTCGCAGCCAACCTCAAGGCCGACCCGGAAGTGACTTTGTCCGATGAACAAATCGATGCGATGTTCGACGACGCTTACCACCTCAAGCATGTCGACACGATCTTCAACCGTGTGTTTGGCGCATGAAGCTCTCTGAAGTCGACATCCTGATCTTGCCGGGCCTCTATGGCTCGCGTGATGGTCACTGGCAGGTGCGCTGGGCGGATAAAATCCGCTCGGCCGCCCTTGTTGAACAGGCCGATTGGTCAGACCCAGATCCAGAGGACTGGATCGACACCATTGTCAAAGCGGTCGAATTGGCCGAGCGCCCCGTTGTGCTTGTCGCCCATTCGCTCGGTTGCATTGCTCTGGCCAAGGCCGCCGCGCAGCTCACCGATGGCAAGGTAAAGGGCGCCTTCCTCGTCGCCCCACCAGACGTCTATCGCGACAATGCGCCGGAAGCCGTCAAGGATTTCGCGCCCGTCCCACGCGATCCCCTGCCCTTCCCGTCGCTGCTCGTTGCGTCATCCACCGATGGCTATTGCGCCCTAGAAGCCGCCGCTGATCTGGCTGGCGCATGGGGCTCAGAATTCCATGATGCGGGCGAAGCCGGGCACATCAACATCGAGAGCGGCCACGGCCCTTGGCCCGAAGGCCTGCTCATGTTCACCCGCCTGATGCAGCGCATCTAAAACAAACAAAAGCCGCCCTCCCGGGCGGCTTTTCGTTTCGGAACGTTCCGTACGCCAACAAAAAGCCCCGCCGGATCGCTCCTGCGGGGCTTTTCAAGTTAGTGCTCGAAAACGCTTAGCCTTCGTTAGCGATCTGCTCGTTGGCAACGGCAACCTGCGACGCCATCTTCTCGCGCCTGATTCCTGCACCTCGTCAAATACAGGATAGCGACACAACTGATCTGATGATTAAAAGTATATTAAACTGAAAGATTCTGCAGAAAGACGGATTTTATATGAGCAAAACAATCGACGGAAACTCGCTAGTCAGCTTCGGCGAAAACACAACCGTCAGCATGCAAACTGTACAGCATATCTACAGCAAGATAACTGGCAAAACCGAAAAACTCTCCCACATCTTCGAAACGCCGCACCTTGCACGCTTTGCAGACTTAGAACAAATCAACTCAACTATCGAGCAGGCGTGCGAGCAATACACCATTGTTTCAAAAGATTGCTTCGTGGACGTTTTTCATCTGTCCGGAGCAAAACAGACGTTCAGCTCCTTCAACAGATTCAAATTGTTTGAAGCAGGAAGCAATGATCCAACAGAAAATATCCGCCTGACGTAAAACTTCCTGATTGTGTTGCCGCAAACGAAGGAACCACAAACTTACAAAATAGAAATCAATATAAATTCCCGATCTGCTGTCGTAGAACGCGAAAGCAGAGAAATAGGAATAGCGGCATCAATCTGGAGTTTCATGTCAACCAGAACAGGATCCGTCGGCATATCCTATGTGGACTACGCTGTAGGTAAAAACTTCTACAACATTGTAAAAGGATGGTTTGAGTCTTTAGAACACGAACCCCCTAACAAGTTTGTACGCAGTGCGCAGCGTTATTCGGACCACGTCCCACGCCTACTTGCCACCCTGTCAACTGTTGTCTTTCTGTACTTTACGTGGAGCTTTGCAGCGCCAGCCTTATCTTCCCGCCCTGATAGCGGCGACGTTATCAACGCCGCGTTTTTTGCGTTAGCTGGCTTAGTAACAGTTTGGAGCCTCTCATTCGAATTCGGCAGGCTAATTGAACGAAACATCGACCGGCTCGTGCCAATTTCGTGTCTCTGCCTGAATAAGGGTGACGAACGTCTCCTGAAGCGTCAAAGAAAACACAACCAATCAAGCGCGTGGAGAGTTGGGGGGTCTATACTGGGCATAGTAGGCACTAACTGCCTTGCCAATTTAGTTTTGAGGGTCATCGGATTAACTTGAGTTACCAACAAAAAGCCCCGCCGGATCGCTCCCGCGGGGCTTTTCAAATCTCGTATCGAAAGCGCTTAGCCTTCGTTTGCGATCTGTTCGTTCGCCACAACGACCAGCGAAGCCATCTTCTGACGAATCACGTCTTCACCAACCGACACGCCCTTTGCTGCGAGGTCACCAGCGACCTTGCGGAACACGTCTTCATCGCCAGCTTCCTGGAAGTCAGCTGCAACGACTTCGGTGGCGTAAGCCTTAGCGGCATCGCCTTCCAGACCCATCAGTTCTGCAGCCCAAATGCCGAGCAGCTTGTTACGGCGGGCTTCCGCCTTGAACTGCTTTTCCGCATCGAATGCGAACTTAGCTTCCTGACCCTTCTGGCGGTCTTCGAACGCGCTCATGGTAGCTCCAATGTTGCATCTCAGCCGCATGGCTGGAGTTTCTTTCCCGACATAGGAGGTTCAGCGCCGCAAAGCAACGGTGTGCCTACGGTTCGGGCGGGAAATGCCATTCCGAATGGGCCTACAAAAGCGCTTGTTTTAGGCGCAGTAATGGCGCATATCCGGCTCAACTCCACCCTACCTATCCTTAGACAACGGATTCGATCATGAACCGTCGACGCAAAATCTATGAGGGCAAGGCGAAGATCCTTTTTGAGGGTCCAGAACCAGGCACTCTCATCCAGTATTTCAAGGACGACACAACGGCAGGCAACGGTGCCCGTCACGAGGTCCTCGACGGTAAGGGTGTACTGAACAATCGCATCTCTGAGTTCATCTTCACCAAGCTGAACTCCATGGGTATCCCGACCCACTTCCTGCGTCGCCTCAACATGCGCGAGCAGTTGATCAAGGAAGTCGAGATCATCCCGCTTGAGGTGGTTGTTCGGAACTATGCTGCAGGCTCGCTATGCAAGCGCCTCGGCCTTGAACCCGGCACCCAGCTGCCGCGCTCGATCATCGAATTTTACTACAAAGACGATGCGCTGAACGATCCAGCCGTGTCGGAAGAACACATCACCGCATTCGGTTGGGCCACCCCAGCTGAGCTCGATGACATCATGAGCCTTGCGATCCGCATCAACGACTTCCTGACCGGCCTGTTCATGGGCGTGGGCATTCAGCTCGTTGACTTCAAGATCGAAGTTGGCCGCCTCTATGAAGGCGATCTGATGCGCATTGTGCTTGCTGACGAAATCAGCCCAGACAATTGCCGCCTGTGGGACATCAAGACCCGCAACAAGCTCGACAAGGACCGCTTCCGCGAAAACCTTGGCGATCTTGTCGAAAGCTACCGCGAAGTCGCTCAGCGTCTTGGCATTCTCGTCGAAAGCGACAACGCGCTGACCACTGGTCCGCGTCTGGTTCAATAATAGTAGGTCGAGGCAGTTCAGATGAAAGCGCGCGTCACAGTCACTCTCAAGAACGGCGTTCTCGACCCACAGGGTCAGGCCATCGAAGGTTCGCTCGCGAGCCTTGGCTTCTCCGGTGTTAACTCTGTCCGTCAGGGCAAGGTGTTTGATCTAGAAGTTGCTGGAACCGATGAGGAAACTGCACGTTCTCAGATCAAAGCGATGTGCGAGAAACTTCTCGCTAACACCGTTATTGAAAACTACGCCATCGAAATCCTCAATTAACGCCTTCGGGCTAATGTTCCTGTCGCACCCCTATTGGGTGCAGGACGGTAATCTCATGCGCAAAACTATCGCTCTCTCTGTCATGTTCCTCGCATCTCTTGGCCTGCTTTTCGCGGCCTATGCGTCGGTTCCAGTCTAAACCGTCCTGCCAGACCCCGCGCGACGCTCGAGTTCGCCTCTAGCGCCTGCAGCCAAACTGGCAGCAATGGTTCAAACGAAAAAAGCCAGCTCACGCTGGCTTTTTTTGTGCCGAAGTCTTCGCGTTACGCGACCGCACGAAGCCGCTTGCTGCTCAGATCTGTCGTGAAAATATCAACGATCTGATCAAGCTCTCTCGCTTGCGCCTCTGATTGCTCGATGGCCGCGTTCATCTGCTCGACCAGCGCGGCATTATGCTGGGTCATCTCGTCCATGGTCTTCACTGCCGAGGTGACGTCTTTAATCGAGATCGCCTGCCCACTCGCATGCTGAGCAATCGCCTCCATAACGCGCATATTCGCATGCGCGGTCTCAACCATCGTCATCAGCGTCCGAGCCGCATCGGCAACAAGCTTGGTGCCGCCCATAATGTCATTGCTGCTCTTTTCGATGAGCGTCTTGATCTCGCCCGACGCCTTACCCGCGCTTTGCGCCAAGCGTCGAACCTCAGACGCAACAACCGCAAAACTCTTGCCCGCCTCGCCTGCCCGCGCTGCTTCCACTGAAGCGTTCAGGGCCAAGAGGTTGGTCTGGAAGGCGATGTCATCAATGAACTTGACGATATCACCGACCTTCTGGCTGGATTCCGTCATGCGCAGCATGGCCTGATTTGCTTCCTGCATGATCTTCCCGCCTTCGTCAGCCAGCTTGCTGACCGCGAGTGCGTTCGAACTTGCATCATTGGCCTGCTGCTCGTTGATCTCAACTGTTTGAGCCAACTGCGCCATGATGCTAGTGGTACCGACAATCGTCGACGCCTGCCGACTGGTCCGATCCGAGAGATCATTCGCGCCAGAGAGAATTTCGCCCGTCGCATCCTTCAAGGCATTCGAAGATTGTTTGAGCTGCATGACAATCTCCCCGAGCTTCTCCGCTACGGCGTTGGTGTTGTCCTGCAGGTCTGAGAACACCCCCTTGAACTCGCCTTCAACACGCAATGTCACATCCGCACGAGCGAGCGACTGAAGCACGATTTGAGTGGCACCAACACCACGCCCAATTTGATCGACAAGGCTGTTGGTCGCCTCGACAAGCTCATTGAGCGCATGATCGTCATAGTGCCCGATCATGCGTTTCGAGAAGTCCCCGGCAAGGCCCGCCTCAACCACCGCGGCGAACTCAGCCTGCATTTGTTGCATCTGCTCAGCATGATGAGCCGTTGTTTCGGCTGCGTACTGCGCCTCTTTGGCACTCGCATGGGCTTCATCCGTACGCATCGCGGCGTCCTTTGTCCGTTCCTCTGCGAGATGCAGCGCCGCATTGGTATTGATCGTCATCCAGATGAGCGCCGCTGCCTCCAGAACCAGGATCACAGCGTGCAAGGCAATCCGATCCAACCCACCCGTGCCATAGAAAACCAGATCGCTAAAGAACAGGCCTAGCGCCAAATGGTGCACCGCCACCAATGCCGTGCCCACCAGAATGGCGCGAATGTCGTAGAGGAGCGAGCACATCGCCAACGCCGCGAAAAACGCCATATGCATGTCGATTTGCATCGGACTGCCACGCATAGCGATCAGCGATGCTGAAACCAGTCCCATGAGCACAGCGACGATGAGATGCCGGCCAGTGGGACGCAGGCGGAACAGCATAAACCCTAGAGCCATCATCCCAGACAGGGCCACGGCGAGATATGTGGCCATGCCAAATTCGCCGAAGCGGACATATTCAACAGCGATAGAACTGATGGCCAGAATAGCGCAGAGAGTGCTCAGTGCGAGCAGCACCCGACTTCGAAATAGCTCAAGGCTCATGCTTCAAGTCCTTCTATTGGGGCACAAAGACCGCGTGCAGAGGTGATGAGCAGCGCCCCATATTTGATGACCCTGGTTGCGAAGTCCGGGTCGGGTGCGACTGCGACGAGGATATTTGAGAAGCGCGTACCACCAGCCAGTGTCCCCCCTGCACTGATGATCGCTGAGACCGCTGCTGGTTCATCGAACCACGGCGGAAATATAACCCCTACCTCGCCGGTTTCCGGAGGCAGATGGTAGCCAATCACGAGAGTGACCAAGGTCAATAGCGCCGTGGCAAATGCCAGAACGCCCGCAAATCTATTCTCGGCTACGGTTCCTAGGCGCATACATACCCCTCCGCGGAATAGTGTCGGCCCTGACGAAATGCCTTGGACGGCATAAGGATGCCCCCTAAGGATTTGCGTTTTATGAATTTTGACACCGTGTAGCTGCGTAACTCGTAAAAAAATACGAGGGATTTTACAGGTTCGGGCCAAGAACTTATTTTTGAGCACCGTCAATGCTCAAACCTTCGTCATTGCGGCATGACAGCCCATTGCCTTCTGGCTCAACTGCGCTACAGAGAAGCAACGCAAGGAGAGTGATTTGGAATTTTCCCTCACTTTGGTCATTGGCGCCGGGGTCTTGAGCTTTTTGAGCCCCTGCGTACTGCCGCTGGTTCCGCCCTATCTGACCTATATGAGTGGCGCGAGCTATGATCAGCTCAGAGCTGAAGCCAATGCCCCCGGCAAGCTGACGCTGCGTGTCGCCATCACGTCGCTCTTCTTCATTCTCGGCTTTTCGATCATCTTCATTGCGCTCGGCGCGACGGCGACCGCATTTGGCCAAGCTTTCCGCCAGATCCTGCCGATCCTCACACCCGTCGCTGGTGTGGTGATCATCGCAATGGGCCTGCACTTCCTCGGCGTGTTCCGCATCGGGATTTTGGATCGACAGGTCCGCCACCACGGCCCCGGCATGGCATCAGGCCCGCTCGGCGGTTTCCTTCTCGGCCTTGCCTTCGCTATTGGCTGGACGCCATGTATTGGCCCCGTCCTCGCGGCTATTTTGTCCGTTGCCGCAAGCCGCGATAGCGCCACAGAAGGCGCCATGCTACTCGGCCTCTACTCGCTTGGCCTCGGCATCCCATTCTTCTTGGCGGGCATCGCGATCGGCCCGTTCCTCACCTTCTTCCAGAATTTCAAAAAGCATCTGGGCGTGGTCGAGAAGATCATGGGCGTGATCCTCATCATCACCGGGCTCTTGTTCATCACCGGCAATTTCACCCGTATCTCGTTCTGGTTCCTCGAAACCTTCCCGGTACTGGCAACCTTCGGCTAAAGCCTAGAACAGATTTTGTGATCGCAGCGAAACATGGCCTTTGCGGCCGATGATGATGTGGTCATGTAGAACTATGCCCAAAGGACGCGCTACATCGTTGATTTCTTTGGTCATGCGTATATCCGCCGCCGACGGCGTCGGATCACCCGACGGGTGGTTATGCACCAAGATAATCGCGGTCGCTGACAGCTCCAGTGATCGCCGGATCACCTCACGCGGATAGACGGGTGTGTGATCCACAGTCCCCGTCTGCTGGACCTCATCGGCGATAAGCTTGTTCTTCTTATCGAGGAACAAAATCCGGAACTGTTCGATATCCTCATAGGCCATTTGACCTTTGAAATAATCGAGCAGCTGCGTCCACGACGAGAGAATTGGCTGATCCCGCACAATCTGGTCACGCCCATAGCGCTGGGCAACAGCCTGCATCACCTTAATATGGGCGATGGAGGTCTCTCCCAGCCCCTTCATCTCTTTGAGACGCAGTGGCGATGCGGAAAGCACTTCTGAAAATGAACCAAAGCGCGCGATAAGGTCTTTGGCGAGCTGCTTGGTGTCCCGCTGCGGAATGATCATATGCAGCATGAGCTCTAAAAGCTCATAGTCGGCGAGTGCTTCCCCGCCGACTGTTCGAAAACGCTCCCGCGCCCTTTCCCGATGTCCCAGATAATGCGGCTGAACCGCTTCACCTATTCCATCGCCGGGCTTGGGAGGTTTGCTCATTTACCCTGTCGCACCGCCAAAGGATTGAACAGGCCACCGGGCGAGAGCGTGAAGATCTCGCAGCCCGTTTCGGTAACGCCAATGCAGTGCTCGGCTTGTGCCGTCAGCGTCCGGTCCCGCGTCACCGCCGTCCAACCGTCAGCCAAAACCTTCACATGCGGCTTGCCGAGGTTGATCATCGGCTCGATGGTGAAAATCATCCCCGCCTTGAGCGGAATGCCCGTGCCCGCCGTACCATAGTGCAAGATGTTTGGCTCATCGTGGAACACGCGTCCCAGCCCATGCCCGACGAAATCGCGCACCACGCTCATGCGTTCGCTTTCCGCCACCGACTGAATAGCCGCGCCAATATCACCAGTGGTATTGCCCGGTTTCACCGCTGCGATACCGGCCTCAAGGCTGGCATAGGTGGTTTCAATCAGGCGCTCCGCTTTGCGGCCGATTTCGCCAACCGGATACATGCGGCTCGAGTCGCCGTGCCACCCGTCCACCACCAGCGTCAGGTCAATATTGACGATATCGCCCTCGCGCAGCGGACGTTCATCAGGAATACCGTGACACACGACATGGTTGATCGAGGTACACAGCGAATGCCGGAACCCGCGGTAGAACAACGTCGCTGGAACAGCGCCATGATCCCGCGCGAACTCATAAGCCACCCGATCAATGGTCGAGGTCGGAACGCCCGCCTCAACATATTGGGTGAGAATATCCAGCGCCTGCGCGGTCAGCTGGCCAGCCTTACGCATGCCCTCAAAGCCCTCTGCGCCATGCAGGGGAATCACATTGGGTTGGCGGCGAGCCTTCGTGCCAGCGTCGACATAGGTAATCATATTGGTCTCCTGAGCCCCCAAAATAGGCCGCTCTGACGCCAATGAAAAGAGCGCAGGGCGTCACGGCTGATTGTGCGGTGTAAAGCTTGACGCCAGCGCAGGCTTGGCCCATCCAATTGCGTGCAAGGAAGGTCCCAAATGACACAGCAGAATGAGCGCGTTACCGCCGGGATGATTGTCATCGGCGATGAGATTTTATCCGGTCGCACCAAAGATGTGAACATCGGCGCCGTCGCCGATTTCTGCACAGATCTCGGGATCGACCTCACTGAGGTCCGCGTGGTCAGCGATGAGATGGATCACATTGTTGACGCCATCAACGCCCTGCGCGCGCGCTACACCTATGTCTTCACCTCCGGCGGCATCGGCCCAACACACGATGACATCACAGCCGATGCTGTGGCCGCAGCCTTTGGCGTAGACCTCCCGATCAACGCCCAAGCCCGCGCTATGCTTGAGGCGCGTTGGAAGGAAAGCGGCACCGCGCCGAACGAAGCGCGCCTGCGCATGGCCCGCATTCCGGTCGGCGCGGATCTGATCGTCAACTCCGTTTCTGCCGCCCCCGGCTTCCGCATCGGCAATGTTCACGTCATGGCCGGCGTGCCCGTCATCATGCGCGCCATGCTCGAAGCCATCGGCCCAACCCTCAAGGGCGGCCGCAAATATCTCTCGCGCACAATCAAAGCCGGTGTCGGCGAAGGCACCATCGGGGCGCCTTTTGCAGCACTGCAGGCCGAGTACCCTGACGTCAAAATGGGCTCCTACCCGCAAATGGGCACTGGCCGCGCCACCACAGATCTTGTGCTGCGCTGCCCCGATGAGGCCCGTCTCGATGAGGCCGCCGAGAAAGTCTTGGCCATGGTTGCGCAAGCCCATATCAACGCAGGGATTGCCGCACCACAGATTGGATGATTGGCGGAACGCTCTAGCTTTGCTAAAGAGCGTTCCTCTCTTTTTCAGTTCCTAGGCCTGCGCCCTCCAGGAGAACAGCTTTGAGCACCAATAATCAGAAGAATTTTCCTGTCACCTGGGATCAGTTCCACCGCGACAGCCGTGCTCTCGCA
This sequence comes from Devosia sp. MC532, assembly GCF_016461625.1. Taxonomy (NCBI): domain Bacteria; kingdom Pseudomonadati; phylum Pseudomonadota; class Alphaproteobacteria; order Hyphomicrobiales; family Devosiaceae; genus Devosia; species Devosia sp. MC532. The sequence continues at coordinate 17,347 of NZ_JAEMNZ010000018.1, forward strand.
TGGCGCCTGGCCGGCATGGGCACGTTCGACGCCGTCGTCGCCATTGCCCGTGGCGGTCTCGTTCCAGCCGCCATCGTGGCGCGTGAATTGAACATCCGCACCGTCGAAACCGTCGCCTGCAAGAGCTACGATCACCAGAACCAGTCTGGCATCAAGGTTCTCAAGGAAATCTCCCAGCCGATCCTCGATCTCGCCCGCAATGGAGGCAAGATCCTTATCGTTGACGATCTCGTGGACACCGGCAACACCGCTCGCGTCGTTCGCGAAATGCTCCCCGGCGCCCACTTCGCCACCGTTTACGCCAAGCCTAAGGGCCGCGAACTGGTCGACACCTTCATCACTGAAGTGTCGCAGGACACGTGGATCTTCTTCCCATGGGACCTCGACGTCGCATACGTCGCCCCAATCTCCGGCGGCACCGACTGATTTTTCGGTTCTGAGAACCAAACAAAAAAGGCGCTCCGCAAGGTGCGCCTTTTTTGTTTGTACGGGGGCGTTGATCGGCCGAAATTCAAGCCCGTCCTACACCGCCATTGCTCGACTTGATCGGGCAATCCAGTGCTGCGCAGAAAAGCACTTGGACCACCCAGTCAGACTGAGTGATCAGGCGTGTGCCTTGCCCGGCCTATGCGCAAGGACACTCAGGGCAACACTAACGAGCATCAAGATGATCGCAGCCATCTCCAGCGTGTTCGGGAAGCGCTGTTCCCAAAGGAAGCCGTAGAGCAGCGCAAAAAGGGTTTCGAACAGAACCATAGGCCCAATCAGCGTCAACGGCAGGAGGCGCGTGACATGGTTCCAGAGTGCGTTGGCAATCAGCGAGGCAAAAAGGGCAAGCGCGGCGCAAACGAGCAGCAGATTGATCCAAACCTCAGCTTCGCTTGGTAGGACGCCCGCTTGAAGCGCAATGGGCAAAACCATCAGGCCCTGAAGCCCAGTGACGACCCCGAGAATGAGATTCCAATCCTGCGCAGACATGGCAGTGTGGCTGTTGAGGTAAAAGCTATTACCGACGGCAAATATGGTCCAACTGACGAGTGCGGCGATGGCGAGAAATAGCCCAGTCACCGGCGCATAGGCGACCGCAGTTTCGCCTTTGAGCATGGCGTCGATCGTGATGCAGGCAATGGCGCCGCAGCCGAGCGCCAGCGCTGGCCACAGCTGCCGCAGCGACACCGCGCCTTCCCGGAAAGACCCTACCAGGGCCACGGTGACGGGAATAAAGCCAATAATCAGCGTGGAAAGCGGCACCCCTGCCATCAGGATGGCATTGGCCAGCAGCAGAAAGTAGAGCGTGTTGCCAGCAATCGAGAGGCCGAAGGCAATGGCAAGGTTCCGCAAGATGAGGTGCGGAAGAATGTGCTTGAACCGGAACAGCAGCAGAGGCGCGGCGAGTAGGCCGTAGGCAATGTAACGCCCGGCGACCAAAAGACTTGGCGGGAAAGCGCCGGCCAAAGCCGGGGCAAGAAAGACGAGGCCCCAAAGGGCGCCCGTAATCACGGCCAGGGCGATGCCAAGAGTGGTAGTTTTGGTCAAGGTCATAGGGGGAATTGAGGAGCGGCAGGAACGGTACATTCCTACATTCGTGTGCCTGCCGAAGATACCCCACCCCTCGCCTCACTGATGGGGCGAGCGAGCGCAAATAAATGGGTCTCTCCGTAGCGCCGGAAATGTCTCGATACCGCCCTAGAGAGCACGGTGTTTCAATGGGCTTGGACTGTATCGTGGAGGCGAGGCGATGGGCGGACGCGTTGACGAATACTGCATTAGTGTGTATTTATACACATGAAGAGTGCCGAGGTGATTAGGCTCATCCAGCAGGCGGGGTGGTTTGAGGTGGCGCGGCGGGGCAGTCACGTCCAATTCAAACATAATGATCTTGTTGGGTGGGTGACCGTGCCGCATCCGAAACGCGATATCCCTTTGGGGACATTGCGCAGCATTGAGAAACAGTCGGGCGTGCAACTGAGATGAGCAAATACAAGAGCTACATTGGCCTGATCCATCGGGACGAGGAGAGCGATTTTGGCGTGTCTTTCCCTGATTTTCCGGGCGTGATCACCGCCGGAGAAACATTGGACGAGGCGCGGGCCTTGGCCGAAGAGGCACTGAGCTTTCATGTTGAAGGCATTGTTGCAGACGGCGAGGCTGTGCCGGAGCCGTCGAGCCTAGAGCAGGTTATGGCCGAGCCGGACAACCAAGACGGCGTGGCAATTTTAGTTTCGGTGCGTGCCAATGCGCCAAAGGCGATACGGGTGAATGTGACACTGCCCGAAGATGTCTTGGCGCAGATCGACGAATACTCGCAAACCCATGGTTTTACCCGATCAGGCTTTTTGGCGCTGGCGGCGAAGCGGGCAATGGAAGAGAGCTAGAGACAGTATGGGACGCCCCTGCGCTAGTGCCCAATACAGTCGCCCCTTCCCATTGCACTGGCACCTTGAGAATACTGAGGGGCAACCCGGCAGCGGTGGCGTCCTGCTGATTTGTGCGCAACGATATGCTTGCGCACACGAGCTCAGCGCATAACGTGAATTACCGCATTGAATTTGAATGAGAAAATTTTTGGTGCGGGCGGCGGGACTTGAACCCGCACAGCTATCGCCGAGGGATTTTAAGTCCCTTGTGTCTACCGATTCCACCACGCCCGCATTTGGCTGGTCGGGCAGTGTTTGTCATAAGGCAGGTCAGAAAACAACCTGTCACCCTTGATTCTTAAGAGGCCAGAATGATCGAACGCATCGATACCGGGATTGCCCCCTCTTCCGCTCCTATCAACGATGCCGTTCGCGCTGGAAAGCATGTGTGGTTGGTTGCCATCGCTGAAGATCCGACTACGGGCGAGATCGTCCAAGGCTCCATCGAAGACCAGACCCGCCGCTGCATTCAGAACCTTGAAATCGCGGTGAAAGCCGCAGGCGGTACCCTGCGCAATATCGTCATGAACCAGATCTTCCTCACCGACAGCGCCTATGCGGCCGGGATGAACACGGTCTATCGCGAATTCTTTACCCAGCAGCCATACCCGGTTCGTGCCACTGTCGTCGTCAAGGAATTGCTCGCTGCGGGCCTCAAAATCGAAATCACCGCGACCGCCGTACTGGATTAAATCATGCTCCTCAAACTCGCGCTTTTGGAAGATATCAAAACTGGCAAAGTGGACGTTATCTTCCGCCGCTGGAACCGCCAGACCGTCAAAGAAGGCGGGACGTTGAAAACCAAGGTCGGCTACCTCGCTATCAAGTCGATCACCAATATGAGCCCGGACGATGTCACCGACGCCGATGCCAAGCGAGCCGGTTTTGCTGATGTCGCCGATTTCCAAAAGTGGCTCACCACGATGAAGGAAGGTGCCCTCTTCCAGCGCATTGAAGTCGGCTATTTGGGCGAGCAGATCTAAGCCAAGGGCGCGTGACATGCATGGGCGACAGCGAAACACTGCTCCGCCCATCATTCGCCCTAAAGTGCGCCCACCGTCCCCCGACCAAATCGGGGACATTCCATGCGCTACCTTACAATTGTCGGAGTATTGGTGATGTCGATGACCTCCGCTCATGCTTCAGTGCTGAAAGCGGTAGAACAAGGCGACATCGCCAAACTGACAGCGGCCATAACTGCCGGCAACGATATCGAAGAGCGCAATAGCGAGGGCCAAACAGCCCTCCTCGTCGCGACGTGGCAGAACGACATCGCAGCTGCCGAAAAGCTCATCGCCGCCGGAGCCGACGTCAACGCCAAGGACAATATCTCGGATAGCCCCTACCTCGTCGCTGGTGCCCAAGGCCGCGTTGAGATTCTAGAACTCGCCCTAGCCAATGGTGCTGACCTTAAAAGCGTCAACCGCTTCGGCGGCACCGCCGTCATCCCTGCGGCAGAAAAAGGCCACCCGGAAGCTGTGCGCGCTCTACTCGACGCTGGCGTTGCCCCCGACCACGTCAACCGCCTCGGCTGGACAGCCCTCATGGAAGCTGTCGTTCTCACCAATGGCGGCCCCATCTTTGTTGAGATCGTCAAAACACTGCTAGAGGCTGGGGCCGATCCAAACATCCCCGACAACGACGGCGTAACCGCCCTCGCCCACGCCAAGGCCCGTGGCTTCACCGAAATGGCAGCCCTTCTCAAAGCCCACGGCGGCACGTAATCCCCCTAACACCTCCACTCTGTCTTACCTCGGCCCCATGGAAATAGGTTGGCCTTATCTTTCTTAACCTCGCCCCCACGGGGAGAGGTCGGCCCTCTTGGGCCGGGTGAGGGGGCCTTCCCGCTTCTATAAGCCCCCCTCAACGGCTCCTTCCCCGCCCCGTTACCAGCGGGAGGCTCGACGGGATGATCCGCAAACACCACACTGCTCCACCACCCTTCATCCATTCGCCTCAAACTGACCTTTTGGCTTGCCTTTTTGCCCAAGACTCACCACAAGGACCTCGCGTCCCCCAATGCATAAAGGATTGACCGATGAAGGCAGCTGTCATCGTGTTTCCAGGCCTTAACCGCGACCGCGATATGATCGCGGCGCTCACTAAGATCGGGGGCGTAAAGCCCGATGTCGTATGGCATCAGGATACCGATCTTCCAGAAACTGACCTGATCGTTATTCCCGGCGGTTTCTCCTATGGCGACTACCTCCGCTGCGGCGCTATCGCCGCCCGCTCGCCGATCATGGACAAGGTCCGCGAACGTGCCGCCAAGGGCGTAAAAGTTCTCGGCGTCTGCAATGGCTTCCAGATCCTGATCGAAGCCGGCCTCCTGCCCGGCGCGCTGATGCGCAACACCTCGCTCAAATTTGCGTGCCGTGAAGTGAAGCTCGAAGTCGTCAACACCGACAGCGCCTTCACCAAGGGTTACACCCAAGGCCAGATCATCCGCTGCCCGATTGCCCACCACGACGGCAATTACTTCGCCGATGCCGAAACCCTCGCTCGCGTCGAAGGCAATGGCCAAGTGGCGTTCCGCTACGCCGAAGGCACCAATCCAAACGGCTCGATCAACAACATCGCTGGCGTCTTCAATGACACCAAGAATGTTCTCGGCCTGATGCCTCATCCAGAAAACCTGATCGAAGCCGCTCATGGCGGTGATGATGGGCGCGCGCTCTTTGCTGCTGCCCTCTCTCAGGTCGCCTGAACTCTAGCTGCCGGAACCTTGCAATGACCTTCGCACAAGACCCCGCTGTCACCGCTGAACTCGTCGCTTCCCACGGCCTCAAGCCGGACGAATACCAGAAGATTCTCGATCTCATCGGCCGCGAGCCGACCTATACTGAGCTCGGTATTTTCTCGGCTATGTGGAACGAGCACTGCTCCTACAAGAGCTCCAAGAAATGGCTCCGCACTCTGCCGACCTCTGGTCCACGGGTTATTCAGGGCCCGGGCGAAAACGCTGGCGTCGTCGACATCGGCGATGGTCAGGCCGTCGTTTTCAAGATGGAATCCCACAACCATCCAAGCTTCATCGAGCCCTATCAGGGCGCAGCGACCGGCGTTGGCGGCATTCTGCGTGACGTCTTCACCATGGGCGCTCGCCCAGTCGCCGCCATGAACGCTCTGCGTTTTGGCGCTCCAGAACACGAAAAGACCCGTCACCTCGTCAATGGTGTGGTGGCTGGCGTAGGCGGCTATGGCAATGCCTTCGGCGTGCCAACCGTTGGCGGCGAAGTCGAATTCGACGCCCGCTACAATGGCAACAACCTCGTCAACGCGTTCGCGGCTGGCTTGGCTGACACCGACAAGATCTTCTATTCCAAGGCCGAAGGCGTTGGTCTGCCCGTGGTTTACCTCGGCGCCAAGACCGGCCGCGACGGCGTTGGTGGCGCGACCATGGCATCTGCCGAATTTGGCGATGACATCGAAGAAAAGCGCCCAACCGTTCAGGTTGGCGACCCCTTCACCGAAAAGCGTCTGCTCGAAGCTTGCCTTGAACTCATGGCCACTGGTGCCGTGATTGCTATTCAGGACATGGGCGCGGCTGGCCTCACCTGCTCGGCTGTCGAAATGGGCGCCAAGGGCGACCTCGGCATTGAGCTCAATCTCGACAAGGTCCCTGTGCGTGAAAACCACATGACCGCCTATGAGATGATGCTCTCGGAAAGCCAAGAGCGCATGCTCATGGTTCTCCACCCAGAAAAAGAGCCCGAAGCTCGCAAGGTCTTCGAAAAGTGGGAACTCGACTTCGCCACCGTTGGCGTCACCACTGATGATCTGCGCTTCCGCGTGCTCTGGCAGGGTCAGGAAGTCGCCAACCTTCCGATCAAGGAACTCGGCGACGAAGCTCCAGAATATGACCGTCCATGGACTGAGCCCGTCATTCCAGCTGCCCTCGCTGCCGATGACGTGCCGCAGATGGACATTGCTGATGCGCTATTGAAGCTCGTTGGCGGCCATCAGTGCTCCTCGCGCCGCTGGGTCTACGAACAGTATGACACCTATATTCAGGGTAACACCATGCAGCGCCCCGGCGGCGATGCTGGCGTCATTCGTGTAGACGGCGCAGAGCACAAGGGCCTTGCCTTCACCTCAGACGTGAACCCGCGCTATTGCGAAGCCAACCCGTTTGAAGGTGGCAAGCAGGCTGTTGCCGAAGCTTGGCGCAACCTCACGGCAACCGGCGCAGAACCACTGGCCGCCACCGACAACCTCAACTTCGGCAATCCTGAACGCCCAGAAATCATGGGCCAGTTCGTCAAGGCCGTTGAAGGCATTGGCGCGGCGTGCCGTGCGCTCGATTTCCCAATCGTCTCGGGCAACGTCTCGCTCTACAACGAAACCAATGGTCGCGGCATTCTGCCGACCCCGACCATCGGTGGCGTTGGCCTTCTACCTGAATGGGAAAAGTCGGTCCGCATCGGTTTTGTCGCTGAGAACCAGCCAATCCTGCTCATCGGTGGTCCAGCCGAACGCGGCACCCACCTCGGCCAGTCGATCTATCTGCGCGATCTCTTTGATCGTCGCGATGGTGATGCGCCACACGTTGACCTTGCCGCCGAACGTAAAACCGGCGATTTCGTCCGCAAGTTGATCCGCTCCGGCGTCGTCACCGCTTGCCACGATCTGTCCGATGGCGGCCTTGGCGTTGCTCTCGCGGAAATGGCCATTGCCGGCAATATCGGCGCGACCGTCACCGACGTTGAAGGCAATGACCCGGTGAAGACGTTCTTCGGTGAAGATCAAGGCCGTTACCTCATCACCCTCAACCTTGATCCGCAAAGGTCTGAAATAGCCGGATTGTGGGACGAAGCGAAGCTGCGGGGCATCCACGCCCCTTGGATCGGCATTACCGGTGGCGACAGCCTCGCCCTTGGCAGCGCACGCGCTGTCAAGGTGGCCGATCTCAAGTCAGCACACGAAAGCTGGTTCCCGAACTACATGAACAGCTAATCGCGGCGCATCGCCCCGGTTGAAGACCTCATGGGCACATGCCATATCTTGGCATGTGCCCATTTTGCACAAACACTATTCAAGCAGGGAGACTACCCATGGCCATGGACGCCACTGAAATCGAGCGCCGCATCAAAGCCGCCCTGCCCGATGCCGTCATTGAAATCCGTGATCTGGCTGGCGACGGCGATCACTACGCTGCTCACGTCATTTCTGAAGCCTTCCGCGGCAAGACCCGCGTGGCCCAGCACCAGCTCGTCTACGCAGCTCTCAACGGCGACATGGGCGGTGCCCTTCACGCTCTCGCGCTCCAGACCAACGTTCCGGAATAAGCCTTGAGCGATCTGCGCACGTCTCTCGATATCATTCGCATGGTCCGACCAGAGGTCGGCACCGCGACCATCGAACATGAGATCATGGCAGAGAAGGCGAACTCCCTCGGAGCCGCCGAAAAGCGCGTTATCAATGCCATTGCCGCATTGGAAACAGGCGAGGACCGCAAAGCGGCCCTTGCCGAAGCCCGCGACGCGGTCTGGGGCTATTTCGTCCAGCGCGAACTGCTTGGCTTTGAACACCACGACGAAATCATCGCCGACCTCAAAATCCCCCGCCAGGTGTTGCTGACACTCGGGGCGATTGAGGAATGACTGAGGCCTGTCGCTTCTGCCTCGCCAACAATCTCCTCTTTGATAGTCCCGTCGCCGCCACCGAGCATTTTTATATGCTCCGCCACGCCGACACCCGCTTTGCCCATGGCGTCATGGTCATCCCCAAACGCCATAGCGAAACACCTTTCGAGCTGTCTCCAGAGGAATGGCAGGATTTTGCCAACGCCATTGCCCTCGCCCGCGATCTGCTTGCCCCGTCCTCGCCCGAAGGTTTCACCATGGGCTGGAACGTCGGTGCAGTAGCAGGGCAAACCGTATTCCATACACATCTGCATATGATCGCCCGCTATTCCGGCGACCCGCATGAAGGCAACGGCATCCGCCGCATTTTCAAAATCGAAGGGCAGGAGTGATATGAGCAGAGCCATTGTCTTTGATATCGATGGGGTGCTTATCGAGGGCATGAACCACGACGCGAACAAATCACGCCGTTGGGACGTTACTCTCAAGGCCGACATGGGCATTGACCCAAAGCGCTTCACCGACGAATTCATCTTCGACATCTTTGTTACCAAGGTAACGACCGGCAAAATGTCGGTCATTGAAGCCCTCGACAAACGCCTTCCTTCGCTGGGCTACAAAGGCTCAACGATGAAATTCTTGGACTATTGGCTCAAGAAAGACAGCGTGCTCAACCAACCGCTTGTTGACGCCATCCGCGACTTCCGCGCCAAAAACGACAACCCTTTCTACATCGCCACCAACCAGGAGCACATCCGCGCGGTTTGGCTCTGGTCCAACACCGGCCTCGGCGACATCTTCGACGATATGTTCCATTCAGCACGCACGAACGCTCGAAAACCCGAAAAAGCCTATTTCGACTTCATCAGCGGTAAAATCGGCCCGCAGAGCGAGCCTCCACTCTTCTTTGACGATACGCCGAAAATTGTCGACGGCGCGCGCAAGGCCGGTTGGGAAGCCATGATCTACGACCGGCTCGAGAGCTTCACCACTCACCCTTGGATCGCCGCCCGCCTCTAACGCCCATCGTCAAATACCGATGCGCCCACCTCGACAGACGGCCACGCCTATCTTATTTAAGAGCCAACTTGACCCGGCCCTTGAACCCGGATTTCTCGAAAGGTTTTTCCCATGACCGATATCAACGCCTTCATCGACAACAGCATCAAGTCCAACGACGTGTTCTTGTTCATGAAGGGTACCCCCGATTTCCCGCAGTGCGGTTTCTCGGGTCAGGTCGTCCAGATTCTCAACTATCTCGGCCTCGAATTCGGCTCGGCCAACGTGCTGGAAAGCGGCGAACTGCGTGAAGGCATCAAGGCCTACACCAACTGGCCAACCATTCCACAGCTCTACATCAAGGGCGAGTTCATCGGCGGCGCAGACATCGTGCGCGAGATGTTCCAGTCCGGCGAACTGAAGACGCACCTCGAAGAGGCTGGCGTTGCGGTTAAGGCTGCTTAATTAGCGCCACCTAAAGCAAAAGCCCCGCTTCGGCGGGGCTTTTTACTATTCTGAAACAACCACATCAGCTGCGAAGCGAACGTCCCGTATCGGCCGAACCCGCGCCACGGACTCGGCGTAAGTCGGGTGCTGTTTATAAGCATCGAGCGCCGCCTGATCGGCAAACTCGCCATAAACCACCACGTCGACCTCATTGCCGTAGAGATCAACCTTAGTGTTCCGCGTCACCTCAAACTTGAGGCTATGGGGAATGGTTTTGAGGATCGACAGGCCAGCCACGACCTCATCAACGAGGTCCGGCGATTTTGCAGTAAAAAGAACGATATGGCGGATCATGGTATCCTCATGCAGTCCCCTGCCATGTCGTGCCAAATGCCCAAAACGTCAAGTCATCACAGATCGTGATGCGGCCCATGATTTATTATTGCTTTTCGTGATCTCGCCTTAGGCGTAGCGTCGCCGCGCACAAATAGGTGAGTCATGTCCGCGTCCGCATCTGCTCCACGTCTCAATTTCCCTCTGCCCATCATTATTCTGGCGGGCTGCATTATTGCCGCAATTGGTTTCGGCACGCGTGGCGCCTTCGGACTGTTCACCCTACCCATTACGGAAGATCTCGGCCTCACCCGTCAGGAGTGGGGCATGGCCATGGCGATACAGAACTTGGCTTGGGGTCTCACCCAGCCCTTTGCCGGAGCAATGGCCGATAAATATGGCTCTGCGCGCGTACTCGCCTTTGGTGGGCTAATCTACGCCGCTGGCGTTCTGGGCATGGCCTTCTCGCCAGACATTCTCAGCCTCACCCTCACCACCGGCATCATCACCGGCGTCGGTATCGCCGTGGCCTCATTTGGTGTTGTCATGGCCGCCTTCGGCCGTGTGGTCCCCGCCGAAAAGCGCAGCTTTGTTTTTGGTATTGCCACCGCAGCAAGCTCGGCGGGCCAGTTCATTTTCGCCCCGCTCGGTCAGGGCTTCATCTCTGCCTTCGGCTGGCAGATGGCGCTTGTCTGGATCGCGCTGATCCTCTTGCTCATCATCCCACTCTCCAGCGCCCTGCGTGGTCGCGCTGAGTCCGTGCCGGGCGAAGCCGATATGAAGTTCATGCAGGCCCTGTCGCGCGCCTGGGGCTATGGCTCCTATCGCCTCCTGGTCATTGGCTTCTTTGTTTGCGGCTTCCACCTCGCCTTTATCGGCGTTCACATGCCGGCCTATCTGGTCGAATGCGGCCTTTCGCCAGAAGTGGGCAGCTGGGCAATCGCCGTTATCGGCCTCTTTAACGTTGCAGGCTCGCTCCTCTCCGGTTGGCTCGGTTCACGCCTCCCCAAACAGCTCCTGCTTGCGCTCATATACTTCCTCCGCGCGCTCGCCATTGCGGGGTTTGTTTTCCTGCCCGTCACGGAAATAAGCGCCTACATTTTCGGCGCAGTCATGGGCCTACTTTGGCTTTCCACTGTCCCGCTCACGGCTGGGCTCGTGACCCTCTTCTTCGGCCCGCGTTACATGGGCATGCTCTATGGCATTGCCTTCCTCAGCCACCAGATCGGTTCCTTCTTCGGCGTCTGGCTGGGCGGTCTGGTTTATGATCTGACCGGTGCCTATGACCTGATGTGGTATCTCGGCATTCTCTTGGGCCTGGCCTCCGCTGCGGTCCACATCCCGATCAACGAAATCAAAGACAAAAATTTCGCGGTCAAAACTGCGATGCAACATTAATCACACCATTTCGCCCGTTGCCTTGCCAAAAGCTGGCAACGGGTTCATGGTCCGCGCGTTTCTAATCGTCGGCTACTCCTCGCCGACCTCTAGGTATTGATAATGACAGATCGGATATCGCGCGCGATTTCGCGCCCGCACTTCATTGCCCTCATAGCGGCACTGATGACGATGAACGCTATTGCTGTCGACGTCATGTTGCCCGCCCTGCCCTACATGGGCGAAGCCCTAGGGGTTGTCAGCGAGAACGAACGGCAGTTCGTCGTCACCTCCTACACCCTCGGAATGGGCATCGCCGTTCTGGCATTCGGCCCGCTGACCGACCGCTTTGGCCGCCGCATTCCTCTGTTTGCTGGCATCACCGTCTATATCATCGCCGCCATTGCTGCCGCCTTTGCGCAGGATTTCACGACTCTCTTGGTGCTGCGCTTCGTTCAGGGCATGGGCGCCGCCAGCGCGCGCGTAATCTGCACCGCCATCGTTCGTGACAAATACTCTGGCCGCGAAATGGCCGAGGTCATGTCTCTGACCTTCATGGTCTTCATGGCGATCCCCATCATTGCCCCGAGCATTGGTCAGGTACTTCTCCTCACCGGCCCATGGCAGAACATCTTTATCTTCATGGGCGTGCTGGCCTTGGCCATCATGATCTGGGGCTATTTCAAGCTCGATGAAACGCTCAGCGAAGACAAGCGCCGTCCGCTCAGCATCAAGAGCATCGCCTCTGGCTTCCGCATCGTCTGCACGAACCGCACGGCGTTCTTCTATGGCCTCGCGGGCATGTTCCTCTTCGGCGCACTCATGGGCTTCATCTCTTCGGCCCAACAGGTTTACGTCGAAGTCTATGGGCTTGGCCTGTGGTTCACCGCAGCCTTCGCGGGCATCGGCGCCCTCATGGCTGTCTCGTCCTTCACCAACTCTCGCGTCGTTCGGCGCATGGGCATGCGTCGCCTCGCCCATGGTGCCATCTTGGTCTACACCACCTTCGGTGCCGTCATGACCATTCTGGCCCTGACCAACAATCTGCCCTTTGTCGTCTTCTATCCGCTTCTGGCGATCATCATGTTCTCATTCGGCTGGACCAGCTCGAACATGAACTCGCTTTCGATGGAGCCATTGGGTGCAGTCGCAGGCACGGCCGCCGCCACCTTCGCCTTCATCCAAACCGTTGGTGGGGCGTTGATGGGCATGGTGATCGGTCAGATGTTCAACCACTCTGCGCTCAACGTTGCAGCGGGCTATTTCACCATGGGCGTCATGGCACTGGTCTGCGTGCTCATCGCCGAAAAGGGCAAGCTTTTTGGCGTGGGCGAGCAATATGCCAATGCCGAGCCGATCATCTCGGAACACTAAGAACCAAAAAGGCCGGGCGCTCCACAGCACCCGGCCTTTTCTTTATTCTCGGATCGTCTTCCGCTTTAGAACGTAAAGACCTCGCGGCGCAGCGCCTGCCAGCTGTCCTTGTCAGGCGCGATAAGCAGCCCACCATCAAGGTCTGCAGCGCGATAGGGCGAACCATCCAGCTTGGCCACATGCGCGCCCGCTTCCTCGACAATCAACGAACCCGCCACGTGATCCCAAGGCATGGTCCTGTTGTACATCTGGAAGTGCACGTGCCCATCGGCAGCGAGGCGATACTCATGACCCGCACAGCGATAATTGGCGGTCACCTTCACAAGGCTAAGATTGCCCAAAACCTCGCGACGGTGTGGTTCTGGAATGTAGGTGGTTGACGTCAGCCCGCCCATTTCTGAAACCGGCACTGGATCGGCATATTTCAGACGCTTGCGACGACCATCGGGAAACACCTGCCAAGCGCCACACCCACGCTCCGCCATAACGAAATCATCGCCCATCGGATCATAGATCACGCCCGCGACGGTTTCCCCATTCTGCACCACGCCAGCCATGACCGCAAACAGCGGCAACCCACCCACGAAATTAGCCGTTCCATCAACGGGATCGACGTAAATCACGACTCGATCCTCGAAGTTGGTATTGAGCAGTGCCGCATTGGCAGAGACCGCTTCTTCGCCAATCACAATATGGCGCGGCGAATGCTCATTGATCGCCGCCGTAATCACGCGCTCGGCGTTGACGTCCGCCTCGGTCACCAGATCAAAAGCGCTGGTTTTGGTCTGTACCGCGCCCTCATCGAGTTTGCGGAACCGCGGCAAGATTTCCTGCTGTGCGGCTTGTTTCAAAATCGCGGCGAGACGGTCGATGTTCATTCGGCAACTTTCTGCTGAGCAGCAAGGGACGCAAAATCAAACAGGCGCGTATCCAGCATATGGCTGGCATTGATATTGCCCATGGCCCGGATCATCGTATCCTTACGGCCCGGCATACGCTTTTCAATATCGGTGAGCATGGCCTTCATCGCATCGCGCTCCAACCCATCCTGCGAACCGCACAGGTCGCATGGAATAATCGGGAACTGCATGTGGTCGGAGAACTTTTGCAAATCCTCTTCCGCACAGAAAATCAGAGGACGCAGAACTTCGAGATCGCCCTCGTCATTGACCAGTTTCGCCGGCATTGCCGCCAGCTTGCCGCCATGGAACATGTTCATGAAAAAGGTTTCGAGGCTGTCGTCGCGATGGTGTCCCAGCACCAGCGCCGTGCACCCCTCTTCGCGCGCAATGCGATAGAGATTGCCGCGCCGTAAGCGCGAGCACAGCGAGCAATATGTCGCTCCCTGCGGCAGCTTATCGGTCACGATCGAATAGGTGTCCTTGTATTCGATACGGTGCTCAATACCCAATTCGCTCAAGAACGCTGGCAGGATGTGCTTCGGGAAATTCGGCTGCCCTTGGTCGAGATTGCACGCCAACAGCTCAACCGGCAGCATGCCGCGCGCCTTAAGGTCGAGCAGCAGCGCCAAAAGCCCATAACTATCCTTGCCGCCCGACAGCGCAATCAGCCACTTCTCGCCCGGACGGACCATGGCGAACTTCTCAAGCGCTTCGCGAGTATTGCGAATGAGGCGCTTACGCAGCTTGTTAAATTCCACCGAACGCGGCGCTTTCGCGAAGATGGGATGGATACCGGTATCAGCATCCTCATCCAGCGTAGCTTGGGCTTCCATCACCGCGGACATTGGCAAAACTCTCTTCATCAGACGTAAGCTTGCTGATACCGCCGATAGCCCGGAATTGAAAGGGAAAGGCAAACTCGTGAACGCACTTACTTACCGCAGTGTAACTTGTGTGAATCTCTAGTTCCTCGCTAGATAGATCCAGTTAAAGACCCCGGGAGAGTTCGGTGTTTCGTTCCTTTTTCCCTGACCCTAAGCTTTTTTTCAGCAGCGCCTTAGCTTGGACCATCCTTTGCCTGATCGGCTGGTATTCTGTTGGCCCGGCATTAGAGAGCGTCATTAGCCTTGGCCCCATCTTAGGCCAGCCCATTGTTGAGGGGCAGGCAGAGCCTTTTCTAACGCCGGGCAAGGTCTGGCTCTATCAATATGTGCTGATGGCGGGCTACCTCTTCTGTATCCCTTGGTACTGGATCGGTAATAATCCACGTTGGTACTGGTGGAGTGTTGTCGGCACCGTCACCATCGTCGAAGTCGTATTCTTCGACGTGCAGATCGGCGCGTGGATGAACTCTTGGTATGGTGAGTTCTACAATCTGCTGCAAAGCGCGATGACCACGCCCGGCAGTGTCACGCTGGATCAGATCTACAGTGAGCTGTTCACCGTGCTCTATGTGCTGCTGCCCCGCATTGCAGCGCTCGTACTCAACGCCTTCTTCATGGCGCACTATCTGTTCCGCTGGCGCCGGGCCATGACCTTCTTCTACATGACCCACTGGCCCAAAATGCGCAAAATCGAAGGCGCATCCCAGCGTGTCCAAGAAGATACCCAGCGCTTCTCTAACATCGTTGAGGGCCTTGCCTCGGCACTGGTCGGCTCGATCATGACGTTGCTGGTTTTCCTGCCGCTGCTGTGGAGCCTATCGCAGAACATCACCGAGCTGCCGCTTGTCGGCGCAGTAAACGGAAGCCTTGTTTGGGTGGCCCTTGTATCAGCCGCAGCCGGTACGGCCCTGCTCGCGACAGTCGGGATTAAGCTGCCAGGGCTCGAATTCCAGAACCAACGGGTGGAAGCAGCCTTCCGTAAGGAGCTGGTCTATGGCGAAGATCACCAGGACCGTGCCCGCCCCTTAGAAGCGCGGGAGTTCTTCCTCGACGTTCAGCGCAACTACTTCCGTCTCTACGGGCACTACCTCTATTTCAACGTCGCCCGTTACGTGTACCTGCAAGGGTCGAACTTCATTCCGCTGATCGCGATGTCGCCCTCGATTGCCGCTGGTGTGCTTACCCTAGGTCTGTTCCAGCAGATTTCGAACGCCTTCGCTCAGGTTGAAAACTCGTTCCAGTTCCTCGCGAATTCCTGGACGACGATCATCTCTCTGATCTCTGTCTACAAACGTTTGCGCGCTTTCGAAGCCGCGATCCCGCCGGGTAGCGTATCGGGGGTCGATTATGACGATCCGCGTTACCTCGCCTCCGATGCGGACTTCGGCCCGCTACCGAGCGAAGAAGCACAGCCCAAGGGCGTTTGATAGATCTGCACACTCGACCAAAGCCGCCCCCCGGGGCGGCTTTTTTATTGGCGGTCGTAGTCAGGTCCCCCACCCAAGCTCCCCGCAGGCGGGGGAGGAGCAGACCGAGTTCAAACCCGCCTCTCCCCACCAACACTGCCTTCCCCTCCCCCTATCAGGGGGAGGCCGGGTGGGGGTACAGCACGTCCCCCCAACATACGCGATCCAATCCCTCCCCCTACCAGGGGGGACTGTTTACAACTTGCTCATTTGGGATTCTAGTTTGACTGCTTGGGGGGGATTTGCCGGAGGGTTTGAGATGAATTGTCCAGATTGTTCTAGCACTGCCACGGTCAAGCGCGGTCTCAAGGCGGGTTACCAGCGATTTAGCTGTAAGGAGTGTGGTCGGTACTTTACTGATCGCGCCCCTAAATTCAGCGCTCAGACAAAAGCGCAGGCCGTTCAGATGTATCTCAACGGCACCGGCATTCGGGCCATTGGGCGCGTCCTTTCGGCCTCCCCAGC
>NZ_JAEMNZ010000019.1:0-19705 GCF_016461625.1 Devosia sp. MC532
CAGCAAGTCCGGCCTTCCGGCAAACCTCGGCCACCGGCGTACCGTCTTCCGCCTGCTTCAAAATGAACGCGATCTGCGCCTCGGTAAACTTGGACGTCTTCATCGAAATCTCCATATCCCGACCAAGAGATCATAATTGGAAAATTCCAGTTCAAAATGGTCCGAATTAGCGGGAGCACGTCAGGCTCATCCTTAGCTTCGCTAACGCCCCCGTAGCGGACCAATAAACGCCACCGACTAGATCCCACAAGGGCGCGCTACAGACATGCTTACAGAACTTCGAAACTCGTAAGACTTCTGGTAAATTACTTTGTGGTTCAGACCTCCGTAGGCAGAATCCGGCGACCTAGGGTGTTTGTTTGTAGCCATGCTAGGCACAGATTTGACGTAACACGAGTGGCCGCAAGTCCTCAACGGCATGCATTCCAAAACTTAAACTTGTTCTACCGGTGGATACCCGCAATACACCACCGGAACGACATGAAATGCTCAACGCCACGAGTAGCGCCAATCGAAGCCAAGGCACCTGACGGCGGACACTCGGTGCCACTGCAAGCGCCCGACAATTAGCGAGGACTGTTCAGACAGCGTTGGTGAATGTTGTTCCACTGCCGCGCTTGTCGCCCCCTAACCCAGCTTGTTGCATCCAGACACAACGCATGGACCATATTCTCAACGTTGCCGGATAACGTCCGTTGAACCACTGCCGCACTGATCAAAGCCCGACCTCACCTTCAGCGTCTTTCGCAGTAAAAGGCAAAGGTACGGTGCAAGGTTGATCTATCGCAATAACTCCCGTCGCGCTTCTGTCGTGACGAAATCCAATCTTGCCATCCGGAGAATAATTAGGGGTCCAACCGTAGGTGTCCGTGATGAGCGTCATCGACAAACGGTAGAGCGATGCTGGCAACCATCGAATTGATTTGCCGCATGGCGCGCATGGTTTCGAGGTGGATGTCACCCGCCCGGTTGGTCTGAGTGGCATCGGCCCGTAGCCTTTGGATGTGGTTGATGACATTGGCGCGCTCGGCGAGGGCCATTTTCTCCTTGGTGCCGAGCAAACGTTGCGCCGACGAATGATCTTCGCTCAACATGACGTTCAACGATAATTGCAGGTTCTCGCTTACGCGCTGGTGGATTTCGAACAATTCGTCCCAATCTGCGGCACGAAACACATCTGGCTGGCGGGAATATGCGCGCGCCAGCTTTACTAGGCGTCCAGAGATCGTATCGGCAGCAAATTCCAAGTTCACGGCAAAGTCCGCAAGCGCAAAGCAACGCCATGCCCTGTCCGATTGGTCATCGTCATAAACGATGCGGGCGAGGTAATGTTTAATCTCCGTATGGCGTCGGTCCACCTCGCTCTCAAGCTGTTTGATCTTCTGGATCTTCTCTTGATCGGGGTACTTGAACAGTTCCGCAACGGGATGGAGCATTTCCTCGACATGACGTGCCATAGCCAACATCTCGCGCTTTACGCAAGTTTCAGCGCTGCGTGGGTCTTGGAGCAGACGCGGATCAAGACGCGAATTTTCGCCAGCGTCGGCGTTGGTGGTGCGAGCATCCGGCACCAGTCGCTGGATTAGTGAGGAAACCACGCCCACCATCGGCAGCCCGAGGACCAGCATCGCGATATTGAACAACAGGTGCAACTGCACGATGCCAGTGGGACTGGAGAACCAGCCGACGACCGCAAAGCCTGACGGATAAACGATGGCGAGAGCCGCTCCGGCAAAGACCAGCTTGAAGAGGAAATTGCCCAAAGCAATGCGGCGGGCAGCAATATCAGCTTTCAGCGTCAACCCGACGGCAATGAGGCCGCCGCCAACATTGGCCCCAAAGACCAAGACGACAGCCAACTCAAATGGAATGATCCCCTGCCCCATGAAGGTGGCGATAAGCAGGATCGAAGCGATGCTGGAATGGACCAGCCAGGTAAAAACAGCACCCACTACAAATGCCGTCAGTACGTCGCTGTTGAGATATTGGACCGCCGGAACAAGCATGGGTGCATCCCTGAGCGGCTCTGTGGCGTCCCCAATCAGCCCCAAGGAGATCATGACCAGTGCAATTGACAGACCAATCCGACCAGTCTGACGCCATTTGCGGCTGGAGGCTCCTAGGTACAGGGCTCCGCCGACGAAGCCCAAAAGAGCAGCAAGCCATGACAGATCAGTCGCAAGCACTTGCAGGATCAATGCGGATCCGACATCGGCCCCGAGCACCATGGCAAGAGCAGACGCCAAGGGTAGTGTTCCGGTTGCTGCAATTGCTGAGACGAGAAGTGCAACAGCAGTGGAGCTTTGCAATAGGGCTGCGGTCAGCAGCCCTGTGAGGGCGGATGTTGGCCATCCGCCCTTAGGGTTATTGGTGAGGCGCGACAGCAGTGCTCCGTGCCCACGCTCGACACCACTGCGCAACATGCGGATGGCCCAAAGCAGCATCATGATGGCGCCACCAAGCTGCAAAAGCGCGTGATACAAGGGCAATTCTTAACCTCACCGCGCCGGTCTACCCGGCGCATTTGACACTATTGGGTTAGACCCGATTATTGACCAGCGCCTGCAACTGACGGGCACGCGCCAAGCTTGCCGGCTGTTCAGCACCAAAACGCCGATTGCTGACTTCCATCATCAGGGCTGTATCGGGCAGGAAGGTTAGTTCCGAGAAAATCTCTTCCCAATTGATATCACCCCAGCCGAGCGGCAGGTGCAGGTCACCCAAGCCGAGAGCGACGCCATCCTGCGGATAATAGAACGGCGTCGCGCCGCGCATATTGCCGTAGGAGTCGTGAACGTGGAGATGGCCCGTGACCGGCGCCATGGCACGCAGTTCGGTCATGAAGTCGAGTCCGCGATGGGTGCAGTCAATGTAAGCGTGGCCAAAGTCGAGCGTACCAACCAAGTTAGGATGGTTGATCTCGCGCAGCATCCCCGCGATCTCGGACGGCAACCGGCGATATTCGCCCTGGCTGGTGAGGAAGCAGTTTTCAACGGCAATGCGAACGCCGTAAGGCTTTGCGAACTCGGCGAGCTCGTAGAACGCGTCAGCTTCGCGCTGGTCCGCGCCGGCACGGTTGAGCGGAGTGTCGGCCCGAACACGTCCGCTGTGCTGCACCAGCACGCGAGCGTCGATGCGATCACAGATCTCTACGACAGCCTTGGCGACCTTCAACTGGCGATCAAGCGTATCCGGATCCATGAAATCGGACGAAACCAGACCATGCACGGTATACTTGAACTTGTAGTTGCGCGCGACCTTCTCTAGGCGGGCCATACGCTCTGGCATGATGCGACCGTTGGCTATGAGGTCGAGGGACGTCACACACATCTCTACAACTTCAGCGCCAATTTCGGCGAGGTTGCGCATTTCCAGCTCATAGCTGGCGAATTCACCGTCGGTTGAAGCTGCGTTGAAACCAACGCTAGTGATGCAGGCAGTCATTGAAGCACGGTCCTTTATTTGGTCGATCTTCGGGGCAAAACCGCCCCTATGGATGAGGTGAGTTTGTTATCTGAGAGCTGGGTCAAGACGGTCACGCAGCCAGTCTCCGACCAGCGACATGCTTAGGGTTGTGACGACGATCACCAAAGCCGGTGCCAGCAAAATCCAAGGCGCGGTATGCAGATAATCGCGGGCATATCCCACCATGCTACCAAGCGAGGTCATCGGAGGCTGGATACCTAAGCCGAGGAAGGACAGGCCAGCCTCAAGCAAGATTACCTCGGGGAAATTCAGCGTCAGCGAAACGACCAGCGTCGAGGCGATGTTGGGCAGGATGTGGCGCATATAGATGCGCCACGGCGATGCACCCAGATCGCCTACCGCGTTGGCGAAACCATGCTCACTGAACGAGATGGCGAGACCACGGGTGACGCGCGCAATGCTGGCCCAGCCGGAAAAGCCCAGCAGAATGGTGAACAGCAGCAGCGAATTGCCAAGGAATGCCAGCACCGCTAGGGCGATGATCATGAACGGGATGGCCGATTGTGCGTCGATGAACATCAAAATGATCTGCTCAACTACGCCTCGCATGTAGCTGGCGAGAAAACCGAGGCCAACGCCAAGGACCGTGCTCAGTATGGTCGCGGCCAGCGCCAGGGCCATCGACGTTTGGGTCGAGGCAAGTAGGCGAGCCAGAACGTCGCGCCCCAGTTCGTCTGTGCCTAAGGCATGTTGCCAAGTGCCGCCGAAGAAAACTGGTGGCGAAAGGCGGTTCTTGAGATCCATTGCTTGGAAGTCAGCGCCGATGATCAGGGGCAGGAACACCACGATTAAAACGACGAAAGTCATCCATGCCAGCGAGAGCAGAACCGTCAGCGGCCAATTGCGAAGGAAGGTGCGCAAGGGTGCGCGACCGGTAAGTACGCTGCCTGAAGCCTTTTGGGTCGCAGATGATAGGTCTGTGGGGCTGTTCATTCGCCGACACCCTTACTTGCGCGCATGCGCGGATCCAAAAAGCCATAGAGCATGTCGACGACCAGATTTGAGAGGACCATTGCTGCACTCACCAGCAGTGTAATCACCTGAACTACTGCCAGATCGCGCGACGCGACCGAGGTCACAAGCAGCCGACCGATGCCCGGCCACGAAAATACGGTCTCGACCACCACGGCTCCGGTCACTGTGGAGCCGACCATGAAGCCGAGAATGGTGACGATGGGCACGGCAGCATTTGGCAGGGCGTGACGACTAACCACCGCACCACGGCGAAGTCCTTTGGCAGACGCTGTACGAATGAAGGGCTGCCCGTCGACTTCAAGCATCGCTGAACGCGTATAGCGAGCAATGACCGCGGCGCCGATGAGCCCGATGGTGGCCACCGGCAGCACCAGATGTGCCAAGGTGCCGGAGCCACCTGTTGGGAACCAACGAAGGGTCACTGAGAACACTAATGCCAGGACAAGGGCCAGCACAAAGCTGGGAACAGTATACCCTACGATCGAAACCAGAATGATCAGACGGTCAAACCAAGTATTGCGGTACAGTGCGGCTGCAATGCCCGCAGGGACGCCGATAGCGATCGACACCAACAGAGCCGGCACCGTGATTGCCAATGTCTGGGGGACGTGGCGCAAGACCATGGACAGCGCAGGCTCACCTCCACGCATCGAATAGCCGAGGTCGCCATGCATCACAGCCCAGATGAACTGGAAAAATTGGATATGCAGGGGCTGATCGAGGCCCCAGCGTTCCCGGAAGGCTGCTATTTCGGCAGCGCTTACGTCGGGACCAAGCATGGCAACCGAGGGGTCGCCTGCCAATCGCAGGACGATGAAGCACATACTCACAACAGCCAGAATGGTGACCAGAGCGCGCAGCAAACGGACGAGAAAGTACCTCAAGGCGTAATCACCGAGTTTGTGTTTCCACCCTTCACGAGATGACAGGCGACGCTATGCTGGCCGTCGGTGATCATGGGCGGTTTAATCTGGGCGCACATCGGCATCGCCAGTGGGCAGCGAGGATGGAACGTGCAGCCAGATGGCTTGTTAACTGGGTTCGGCGGCGCACCGGTAAGCAGCGTTCGCGTCGATTTCTCAGCGCGCTTTGCCGAAGGTATCGCAGCAGCAAGAGCCAAGGTGTAAGGGTGCTGTGGCGCCCGGAAGATGGTTTCCGACGGGCCCTGCTCGACGATCTCGCCGAGATACATCACGGCAACCCGGTCCGAGATATGCCGGACAACTTTGAGATCATGGCTGATGAACAGCGACGCAAATCCGGTCCGCGTTCGCAAGTCATCAAGAAGGTTCAGCATTTGGGCTTGAACGGAAACGTCAAGCGCCGATACCGGCTCATCGAACACGATGAGCTCTGGCTCCAGCGCTAGGGCGCGAGCGATCACGACGCGTTGCCGTTGGCCACCGGAGAGCTCGTGAGGGAAACGCTGGGCGTGATCCGGACGCAGACCGACATCGGCCATAAGGCTGGCTACGCGCTCGGAGCGCTCCGCCTTAGACATGGAGTTTTGATGGATATCGAGCGGCTCCCCGATCTGATTGGCGATCGTCCAACGGCGGTCAAGTGCGCCCAGTGGATCTTGATAGACCATCTGCAAATGACGACGCATTTCGCGCCAGTGGGCGTCGCGCTTGGTGCCAACGGTGCGGCCATCGAATGTGACCGTGCCGCCACTACGGGGGATATGCCCCAGCACCAACCGGCCCGTGGTCGACTTGCCACATCCAGATTCGCCTACGAGGCCGAGCGTTTCACCTTGATTGATGGAAAAGCTTACGCCATCGACAGCTTTGAGGGTACGAGCTTCCCCCCGGAACGTGGCGGGCGGAAGTTTGTAGTGTCTGCTGATATTGTCAACTTCGAGCAGTGTCATGACGCCACTCCTTGAGAGATCGCCTCTAGGCGGACACACGCCGCATGATGGGTCGCCGATTGGCCGATGGACTGCATGGATATAGCGCCGGACCTGCATTCGGACGCCGCACGCTCGCAGCGGGGAGAAAAGAAGCAGCCCGGTGGTAGGCGATCAGGCGCAGGAACGGTGCCCGGAATAGCAATCAATCGCTGCCTCGGTCCGGTCAAATCAGGAACTGCGGCCATCAAGCCGCGCGTGTACGGATGCTGCGGATTGTCGAAAATTTCATCGCGATCGCCGGTTTCAATAACCCGCCCGCAATACATCACTGCGACGCGATCAGTCATCTCAGCGACAACGCCGAGATCGTGCGAGATGATAACAAGCGCGCTTCCGCTATCCTTCTGGATCTCCTGCAGCAGCGCGAGGACTTGGGCCTGAATTGTCGTATCGAGTGCGGTTGTCGCCTCGTCGGCAATCAGCACTTCAGGTTCGCCAGCCAGCGCGATTGCGATCATGATGCGCTGGTTCATGCCGCCGGACATCTCATGGGCATATTCACGCATGCGCTGTGGCGCATTTGCAATGCCGACACGGTCGAGTAGCCGAACGGCCTCCGCACGTGCAGCTTCGCCGGTGAGGCCACGGTGTAAGCGAAGCGCTTCAAGTAATTGTTTGCCGATCCTGTGAACTGGATTGAGGGAGCTCGAAGGATCCTGAAAAATCATGGCGACGCGCCCACCGCGAACGCTTGAGAGCGTTTTGTCAGAGGCGTGAACCAGTTCCTGGCCCATGACTTTGGCCGAACCGCCGACTTTTGCGCCACCGCGCAATAGGCCGAGGGCCGCAAGCCAAGTAATCGATTTGCCACAACCCGACTCGCCCACAATGCCGAGCGTTTCCCCTCGCGCCAGATCGAGATCAATGCCGTGTAGGGCTCGGACAAAACCTTCGCCGTGGCGAAAATCGACCGTGAGATTACGTAGTGAGAACACCGGGGATTCTGCGGGGGCAGCTGTCATTGTCATAGAGGAAGTCTCCGCAAACCGGGGTTCCGAGGCCCGAAGGCCCCGGAACTGTGTTGCTTATTGGACGATTTCGAGATTACCTGCGCGGAAATCCATCGAGAACAGGCTGGACCAGTCCCACTTGATATCCTTGCGCTTGCCGTAGAGCATGATGTTCTCATGGAGTACGGTGTAGACCGGGTCCTCACGCTCCGCGATTTCGAGCATGCGGCGGAACGCGGCCTTACGGACAGCGGGATCCATCGACGTCAATAGAATGTCGCACTGCTCATTGAGAACTTCGCTCTCCCATTCGCCCGTGCCAACGATAGCACCCTGGTGGCAATAGAAATTACCGAAGGTTGCCACTGGGTCTGGGAAGACAAGCGAATTGCCGAGGTCGCGGATCATACGCTCGCCGGAGCCTGGCGCAGCGGCCTTGTCGTTCACCTGAGCCCAGTTTTCCTTGATCTCGATCTGGGTCTTGACGCCGACAGCTTCCCACATCGAGGACAATATCTGCGCAGTGGAGACCTGGTTCACGTAGTAGTTGTTCAGGATACGGTAGGTGACGGTCTCGCCGTTGTAACCAGCTTCAGCCAGAAGCTTCTTGGCCAGTTCTGGATTGTACTCCGGAGCGGTCCAGTCGCTGATGAACATATCGCCATAGGCCTCGAACTGAAGGCCTGCGGGGATGCGGCTCATGCCGGCATAGAGCGCGTCGATGATAGCCTGGCGATCGATCGCATGGGCCATTGCCAAACGGACGCGCGGATCCTGCATCGGGCCATTGTGCTTATCGAACACGAGCAGGCGCAGATTGGCAGCGCCGCCACCAACAACCTCGAACTTGTCATCCGCCTCGATGGCCGGAATTTGATCAGGCATCACGTCAGTGATGAAATCGTATTCGCCAGCGAGCAGGCCGTTGATACGGCTGGAGCCTTCAGGCACGACGACGAAGCGCAGCTGCTGAACGGCAGGCTTGCCGCCCCAGTACTCGTCGTGAGCATCGAGAACGAGAAGCTCGTTGTGGCGGAACTCAGCGACCTTGAATGGGCCAGTGCCGACCGGAGCCTTGAAAAAGTCACCATAGGTTGCGGTGGCTTCGTAGTCAGCCTTCGACACGATTTCGGCGCCGAGACGCTGCATACGCTGCTCGAGAACCGGGTCTGGCTTTTCCGAGTTGACGCGGACTGTGAGGTCGTCAACTTTTTCCACCGAAATGCCGGACCAAAGGCGTGTTGCGGCTGCCTTCAATTCTGGCGGGACGCCCCTGCCGTCTTCAACAGCACCGAAGCGTTCCGGGGAGAAGCTGAAGACAACGTCGTCTGCCGACAGGGTCGCACCGGAATGGAACTTCACATTGGGGCGAAGCTTGAGCTCGATGGTGTCTTCGTCGATCCGCGTCCAGCTTTCAGCCAGCGCGGCGCGCGTGGTCAGCTCTGGATTCTGACGATCGAAGTCGATCATGGTTTCAGCAATGCTGTCTGCAATACGCTGGGAAACCAAGCTCTGGTCGGCCAGGAAATCGAGCACGCCACCATTGACCACCTGCGGAACCGCGATGGTGATCACAGGGCGGTCATCTGCGTGAGCCATGCCTGCCATAAGCGCGGACAGAGCCCCGCCGATGGCCAGTGCACGAGCTTTCGTGCCTAGCTTTGGAACAATCTGCATTCGTTAAATCCCTCCTTTTGCCCCCTCGGGCGACGACTAGTTTGGTTCTGCGATGTCGGGCGTCGCGCCCAACATTGTTTCCAGTGCAGCAAGCAGCTGCACAACACCCCAGTCGTCGAAACGACGACCGATGACTTGAACGCCGATTGGCAGGTTCTGAGCAGTCATGCCGCAATTAACAACGGCACCGGGCTGGCCTGTCTGATTAACCAGCGACATGAAATTGGTGTGACGGAGGGCGGACTTAGTGTCTGCTCCGACATCATCAGCGGGGAAACCGTGTACAGGCGATGCCGGCGTCAGCATGTACTGCAGGCGACCGAAATGGCGGTACATCTGCGCTTTGGCCTTTTCCAGCTCCTCGAGAGCGCTTGCGTAGTCGATTGCGCTAATCTCTCCCGCTGCCTCGCAAGCCTGCAGAGCATAGGGCAACATGAGGCTGCGCTTTTCGGCAGGCATAGCGTTGTATTCAAGGCGACTGCGCAGGAAGAACAGCTTGTTCAAGGCCTCGCTTGGGTCGAACTCGATCAAACGATCAACGGGCACGATAACGGCACCCGCAGCTTCAACCTCGCGCGCAACGCGCAGGATTGCCTCACGGATTTCAGGCTCCGTTTCACATCCAAAGCCCGCGTCGAGACAAAGGCCGATCTCCATGCCCTTAAGTTGAGCCGGATCCGCATCCTCGTATCGACGCTGCTCGGGAGGAATAGAGCCGAAGTCGCGAAGATCCTCGCCCGACAGAACTGTCAGGAAGGTGGCCATATCCTTGACATTGCGAGCCAGAGGACCGGCGCTGCGAACAGCACTCGGTGGCAAATGCGGCACACGACCCTGTGTCGGCTTCATGCCGGCAAGGCCACACATGGCAGCCGGCATGCGCACCGAGCCCGCCATATCTGTGCCGATAGTCAATGCGCCAATGCCTGCAGCTAGGGATGCTGCACCGCCGCTGCTGGAGCCGCCAGTATTATAGGCAAGATTAAAGGGATTTCGGGTGGTGCCGTGCGCAGAGCTGACGCCCGCTGCGAACATACCAAAGTCTGGCATAGTGGTCTTCGCCAGAATGACGCCACCAGCTTCCTGGATGCGCGCCACAGGCGGCGAGTCCGAGGTTGAGAGCGGATTACCAAGATTGGCAGCGCAACCGCGAACATAGGGCGTCCCCTTCATCGCGACACTGTCTTTGATGGTCATCGGCACACCGTCGAGCGGGCCCAATGCAGCGCCATCGCGCCAGCGCTTCTCCGATGCAACAGCCGCTTCTAACGCTCGCTCCGGCATTGGCGCAAAGATCGCGTTGATCGCTGGATTGACCTTATCGATACGTTCGAACGCAGCCTTAGCAGCATCTACAGGAGACAGCGCACCGGAGGCATAGCCCGCAGTGAGTTGCCCAAGGGTCATTTTCCAGATTTCGGTCATGCGTATCTCAATATTGCAATTGAAGGCGAAGCTGGCGCAGCGCCGGACGGAATGGGAATTGCGGTTTGCGCACTAGAAACGCCGCTAGCGGCGTGTTGCGCATCTGAATCGGAAATGGCGGAGCCAAGCGGCCAATAGGGCAATGTCATCTCAGTACATGCGAGCGACTGCTGCGCGCCATGACCAGGAAGAACTACGGGCGAGCGAGCGATGGACGACGCCACACTGGCGCACTCCCCTTCCCTCTCGCTATAGCGCTGAAATACTGGCATTGCGACCCTCCGTTTTTGAGATTTGTACTATTCGGGCGGGCCGTCAAGTCTATTCGGTCATAAAAACACATATTCGGTTTGAAAGGTTGACGTTTTTTCGATTATTTGAGCTAATATGGGCCGAGACTGAGATAAAACGGGCAAATTCGCATGGAAATCGACAAGACGGAGATTGACTTCCGCCTGACTGCTGCACTGGCAGAGTTCCATCTTCAGGGCGCCACGCTTCTGGAATGGATTGCGCCCTACGCAATGTCGATGCACACAGGCCTCGACGCTGATAGCGCCTTCATAGAGTGCGATGGCGCCCAGTATTTCCTCAAGCTTCACCACCAAGAACTTCCGGGGGCAGCTGATTCTCATTTGGCAGCAACGGCCGCACGGGCTGCGGCTCGCGTAGGGGCCGCACCCGGGTTTGTCGAGCACGCCACTCACTCGGGTGCCACTCTTTTTGAACGCGCTCCCACTGGCTGGCGTACGGTCATGCGACCTGACTTCGACAATCCAGACATCAAAGCATCAGCTCTTCGGACGATAAAGCGCTGGCACGGAACCGACACCCTGCCGATCGATCGACCTGCTTGGCATTTCATCGATGCAACATTGACGGCAATAGATGCAATTTTGGGAGGGGCCAGCGAGCAGGCTCAGTTGGTCGTTCCTGAGGATTTCGAGGTCCTGCGGCGCCACTCTGCAGACTTACTAAAAGTCATCGCCTTATCGCCAGCACCACAGGTTCCGCTGCATGGCCAAATCCTGGCGAGCAACATGCTCGTGGGACCCGAAAACCAGATTCTCTTGGTGGACTTCGACCATGCAGCGAACGGAGATCCCCTCTGGGATTTGGCCGCACTTGCGCTAGCCTTTGACTGCCCAGACGCAGAACATGCGGAATTGCTAACGCAATATGGGATAGCTGCCGAAGCGCACACCTTGACGCGCCTTCATGCTTGCATGGCGCTCCTAGATATCGGTTGGGGACTTTGGGGCCGGCTGGCGCACTTCTTGTCGCCGCGCAGCAACATTGAATTTTTCAAATATGGCGAGACTCGACTCGTGCGAGCCCGCGGCCGCCTCGCGGCACAATCTGGAGCGCAGCTATGACCGATCGCGATGCAGTCTCACGCTCTCGGAACCGGGTGGTGGAGGCACTTGGACGTTGGGCAGACCGGCCCGACGGGCGTGCAGAGATCCAACGTATCGGCTTGGGCTTTACCAATTATAACTGGCGCGTAATCTGGCCAGATCGGACCAGCCATTTCGTCAAAAGCCCCGGAGAAAAAACAGACGGCCTGATCGAACGCCAGACAGCAGTCGACGCGTCACGAAAAGTTGGCCTGGTGGGAGTAGCGCCGCAGCTTTTGCACGTCGACGCCCAGTCTGGAGTGGAAGTCTATGAGTTTCTCGACGGTTTCCGAGGGGCGAACCTCATCGACCTGCACGATAGCGATATCCTTGCCGGCATCCTAGCAGGATACCGTACGGTGCACCGCAGCCAACGCTTCCTCTCGACGGCGACTGGATTTGAGCAGATCGAGGCGCATCTTCACCACTTGGCGCAGCTCAACATCGCGCTTCCCAGCCAGTTCACCAGTTTACAGCCAGCGCTCGCCCAAGCCCGTGACGCAATTGAGGCCTCCGGCATCGACCTTACAGGTAGCTATAACGATGCCCACATTACAAACTATATGATCGGCTCAGGTAAGACGGTCAAAATCATCGACTGGGAATACGCTGGCAATAACGATCCTGCTTGGGATTTAGGGGGGATCGCGTTCGAATCCTTTATGACCCCAGAACGAGAACGTCTGATGGTCGAGCTCTATTATGGTTCTTGGCGTGCGGACGCCGCCGCGCGCATCTACCTGTACAGCAATCTAACGATGATGAAGTGGTCCCTTTGGGCATTGCTGCAGTCACACCTGTCGACGATGGGCTATGACTTCCGCCAGTACGGCCAATTCCTGTTGGCACGGGCGCAATACGGCATTTCTAGCCCAAGATGGGAGGCCGCATTGCGAGCCGTATAGTATGCAAACAAGATATTGTCGCGCCGCTTTACACACTAAGGCGCGGCAGATATGTCGACCGAATATTGCCTATTCGGGCATCGCTGTGCACAATGACAGTGCTAAGAGAACAGACCGGGAGGTTGAGTATGCGGCCTCATGATCGCCACGAGGAAATTGTTAAGTTAGTCAACGCGCTAGGCGAAGTCAGCGTCGATGAACTTGCAGATAAGCTCGGCATGTCCAAGGAGACGGTGCGTCGCGACCTCGTCAATCTCGATGCGACGGGGCGTATTCACAAGTTTCATGGCGGTGCCCGTACGACGCCAAACGGCGTGAGCGAGCCCCTCGGAGAGGGGCCATTTGCCTCCCGAATGCTAGAGAACAGAGACCAGAAGCGGCTCATCGCCAGAGCAGCCGCAAACGTGCTCGTGCCAGGCGACTCGCTGTTTCTGGATACAGGCACAACGACACTCTTGTTTGCCGAAGCCATTGCTAACTTGAGCCGCCTCACAGTGATTACCAACAGCTCCCGTATCGCTGCAATCGTTGCCGCCGGGCACGATCACAAGGTTTTCCTAATCGGCGGCGCCTATAGCCACGACGCTTCGGAAACGGTGGGAACGCTCGCCGTTGAGCAAATACAGCGTTTCCGTGCGCGCTATGCCTTCCTCACAGTGGGCGCTATCGCCCCATCGGGACTGCTCGACTTCGATGAGCGTGAGACGCAGATCGCCCAGGCGATAATCGAGCGCGTCGAGACCGTTAATGTTCTTGCGGACTCCTCGAAATTTTCAAAGCGCGGCATCTTTGAAGTCGCCCCTTGGTCGAAAGTCGGCAGGCTGATTTCTGACTGCCCACCACCAAAGCCCATTGCCGACGCCATGGCAGGCGCGGGCACCCAAACTCTGGTTGCTATGCCGGACTCTGCCATCTGATCTAGTCGAATATTCTAATTCACACAGCGAGACTGCCTCAGTGCGACGTGGGAACCACACACAAAACGTGACCATATTCATCTTGGTTCTTGTTTTTCTCTTTACGCAACAGGCAAACAACTCTACCGTTCAGTCATAATTTGACCGAACGGTAGGAAATCCCTGATGGCCGCGACAAGCGCTCTGATGGAAGAGTTCGACATTGCAATCATTGGCGCCGGGGTGGTCGGTTGTGCCGTGGCCCGTCGATTTGCATTGGCCGGAGCACGCGTTGTTCTGATCGAAAAAGGCAGCGACATCTTGTCGGGCGCGTCCAAGGCCAATAGCGCGATCCTGCACACTGGCTTTGATGCGCCTGCAGGCAGTCTTGAACTCGACCTGGTCAAACGCGGCCGCCAAGAATATCTTGATATCCATGCCAGCATGAACTTGTCAGTCGTGCACACGGGAGCGCTCGTTTGCGCGTGGACACCCGAAGAGGCACTGGCGCTCGATGGCATCGCCAATCAAGGTCGCGAAAATGGCATTGAGAACCTGCATCTGCTTTCGGGCGCTCAAGCGCGCGCCGTCGAACCTGGTCTGTCAGACAGGATCGTCGCCGCTTTGCATGTGCCCGACGAGCACGTCATAGATCCCTGGTCTGCCCCCCTCGCTTATGTCAATCAGGCGATTGCACTCGGCGCGCAAGTGGTGCGGCGCTGCGAGCTTATCAAAGGGGAGTTCGACGGCGCTTGGCGTCTGCTCACCACGCAGGGTGACATTCGGTCAAAATTTGTCATCAATTGCGCTGGCCTGTTCGGCGACGAAGTGGATCAGCGCCTCGGGTTCACAGCTGAGTTCGAGATCCGGCCCCGCAAGGGTCAGTTCATCGTGCTCGACAAATCGGCCACGCGCCATCTCAAGACCATCATCCTGCCGGTGCCCAACGAGATCACTAAAGGCATCGTCATCTGCCCAACCGCTTTTGGTAATATTCTGGTGGGCCCCACTGCCGAGGAACAGGTTGATCGCACACGTGCGACGGTCGAAGAAGAAACCTTGGCAGCCCTGCTTGCCCACGGCAAGAAGCTCGTTCCCGCGCTGGATGGCGTTGCGATCACCGCTGTATACGCGGGCCTGCGCCCGGCAACCGAACAAAAGCAGTATCGCATCATTGCGCGGCCGAACGCCATCACCTTGGGCGGCGTTCGTTCGACCGGGCTCAGCGCAGCCCTTGGCCTTGCGCAACATGCCTTAGACCTGCATGGCGGCGCGGGTCTTGGAATGCCCACCGAACCCTCGACCCTCGAAGTGACCGTACCAAACTTGACCGAAACCGTTACCCGGGATTGGCAACGGCCCGACCATGGCGAGATAGTGTGTCATTGTGAGATGGTGACCCGGCGCGAGATCGAGGCCGCGCTCACCAGCGCGCTTCCACCGGGCGATTATGGTGGTCTGAGAAGGCGCACTCGCGCCGGCATGGGTCGGTGTCAGGGCTTTTATTGCAACGCACGAATTGCTGACATGACCAAAGGACTGCTGGCCACGCCACTCGCAGTCGAGGCGGAGCGCGACACTTGAGCCAGCAGTCTTCCGATGTAATCGTTATTGGTGGCGGGCCATCCGGAGTGGCAGCGGCCATCGCGCTACGACAGGCCGGCGTCGAAAAAGTGACCCTTTTAGAGCGCGAGCGGCATCTTGGCGGGGCCACCCGGCACTGCAGCCACTCCCCGTTCGGCATGCTCGAATTCGGGCGCGTGTATTTGGGCGCCAGCTATGGGCGACGCCTCGAGCAGGAAGTGTCACGCCACGGCATTGATCTGCGTTACGGACACTCCGTTACCCGCCTTGGAGAAGATGGCGAACTGCAGGTCTCGAGTGACGCAGGTCTGTCATCGCTGTCCGGTAAACGTATTTTGGTGACGACGGGCACGCGTGAACTGCCGCGCTCGGCGCGAATGGTGTCCGGCGACCGCCCGGTGGGAGTTTTGACCACAGGAGCCTTGCAGGCCTATGTCGCCTTTCACAAGCTCATGCCCTTCAAAAGGCCCGTGATCGTCGGCTCTGAACTTGTGACCATGTCGGCGATCATGACGTGCTTGAGCCACGGGGCGCGCCCTGTCGCTGTGCTGGAGCCGCGTGACCACGCCTTAGTGAGCGCTCCTTTCAGCTGGTTCCCACCCTTGGTCGGAATACCGTTTCATCTCAATGCCCGGATCGTTGACATTGTCGGTCGGGCGCGTGTCGAGGCAGTCAAGATCCAGCGCGGCTCAGTCATCGAGACGCTGGATTGTGACGGGGTGCTGTTTTCGGGCCAGTTCACGCCGGAAGCAAGCCTCTTCCAAATGTCGCGCGTTGAAACTGACCGTGGTTCCCTTGGGCCCGCGGTTGACCAAAACGGCCGCTGCGCCAACCCGATCTACTTTGCGGCAGGCAACGTGCTTCGCGCTGTTGAAACCGGCGGCTGGGCCTATCGTGAGGGCCGGGCAATAGGCAGGACAATTGCGGCAGACCTCGCAGGTGCTATACCCGCCGACACCCCCGTCCGCATCACCTACGACGATCCGATCAAACTGGTCGTACCAAACCTGCTTCGCAGTGGCAGCACAATTCCAGTTGGTTTGGAAAATTTCCAGTTGCGCTTCTTACGCCGCGCGAAGGGCACCTTGACGCTCGAGGTCGATGGCGTAACCGTTTGGCAGAGACGGGCGAACTGGATGCCGGAAACACGCATTCAGGTCCCTAGGCCCGCCGGTGTTTTGAAGGCTGAAAAGGTACATTTCGGCTTCCAGGCGCTGGCATGACATCTATCGCCTGTATCGACCAAGGCACCAGCTCCACACGCTGCCTCGTTGTCGAAGATGGCGGCGTATGGAGGCAAGTGGCCAGCCTTAAGCATCAAGAACACTATCCAGCTTTGAGCTGGGTTGAGCATGATGCAGAGGAATTGCTGGGCAATATCAAGACTGTGCTTGCCGCAGCAGGTCGCGTAGATGGGATTGCAATAGCCAACCAAGGCGAGAGCTGCTTGGCTTGGGACGCACTCACTGGCCAGCCCCTTTCTCCCGTTGTGGTATGGAAAGATTCCCGCACGTCGGCGCACTTGGCTTCGATGCCACAAGACGCGCATTCACTGTCCCGAAACGTCTGCGGCCTTCCCCTCGATCCCTATTTTTCTGCCAGCAAACTTGCGTGGTTGTTGGGAACGCTACCGGCCGTAGCGCGGGCGTTTGAAGCCGGAACGCTGCGACTAGGAACGACCGATGCGTTCTTCCTTGATCGGCTTACCGGCAATTTTGTCACCGATCTTACCACCGCGTCGCGCACCGGGCTGCTGGATTTGCAGACCGGCCATTGGAGCAATGCTCTGTGTTCACTCCATGGCGTGCCCATGCAGTGCCTGCCCAGAATTGCCAGTGCTGGTGAGCCACTAGGAGCGATCGACGGCGTCCCGGTCTTGGCCTCGGTCGTCGATCAACAAGCAGCGCTATTTGGCCATGGATGTCGCCATCCCGGCGCGTGCAAGATTACGTTTGGTACTGGCGCGTTCTTGCTCGCCGTTGCCGGCTCTGAAAGGCCCACAGCACAAGATTTGCTACCAACTATTGCATGGGCGGATCGTGAAGACGGGTTGACCTATGCCATTGAGGGCGGGGTCTATGATGCGGGTGCGGCTCTCGCCTGGGCGCATCAAATCGGGCTATACAGCGCCGTCCAGGATCTCGATAACTTCGATGGCCCGTCTGCCCTGTCCCGCGGCCTTGTTTTCGTCCCAGCGTTTTCGGGCTTGGCAGCGCCACATTGGGACCGCCACGCTGCGCCGCTTTTTATTGGCATGGGCCACTCAACCAATCGGCGAGACATGATCCGCGCTGTGCTTGAAGGCATCGCTTTACTGACGGCTACTTTGGTCAAGAGAGCCGATCTCCTTGTGCCGTTGGGCGATACCATTTCGATCGATGGCGGCCTGTCCCAAAGTACCTATTTCGCACAGTTCCTCGCCTCGGCATGCGGCAAGACCATCGTCGTCCCAGCCACGCACGAAATGACCAGCATCGGCCTCGCCGAACTGTGCGGAGTGAATGTCACTCCAGCGCGCGCCAGTGGCCGACGCTTTGCTCCACATGATCCGGTGTCTGCGGCGCATCACGAACTATTCGAAACGGCGATCGCGCATGCACGGGACTGGCCCCGATGACGCCTACGCCAATAAAGGACAACCAAAATTGCGTAAAATCTTTCTAGCCTGCCCATATAGCCACGCTGATCGCGTTGTCGTCGAACACCGGTTTCAACTCTGCAATTCCGTGGCGGCCAAGATCGCGCGCAGCGGCTCGGTGGTCTTCAGCCAAGTCTCTATGTCACATCCAATCAACGCCCATCTGGGCGACCTCGACAAGGCCAGCATCGGCAAACTGTGGGCGCCAATCGACGCCGTATTTATGGATGCAATGACGGAAATCATTGTCATCGATGAGCCCGGCTGGAAGGAAAGCTCCGGCGTACAGCGCGAAATCGAGATTTTCAAAAACCGTGGTCTGCCGGCCAACTTGTGGAGCGAAGTCTCACACGAATTTGGGGACTAAATTTACCTAACTTTGCCCCCTGAATATACTCGACCGCTTGGCAAAAGAGGCCGAGAATTATTCTCGGAATTTCTTCCATAATTTGTGCAGATGCACAGCAGAACATCTATGGCTAACGAGCTACTGGGGACATGTTTCGTCCCCAGTACGACATTGTCCGTCGCTAGAAGCACACAGATTTCACATATAGGACGTTCATGGCACTACCTCGAAGTGTCGACAAACGCCCGGTGGCTTCAACGGATCACTGCAACACCCTGTTCAGCCTATCGGCTGGCGTCTCGAAGTCTAGTGTTTTCCGCGGTCTCTGGTTGAGCCGCAGCGCAACGTCGTCGAGTTGAGCTTGCGAGACCTGGGAGAAGTTTGTTGCTCTGGGGAAGTACTGCCTGAGCAGTCCGTTGGTATTTTCGTTGCTGCCACGCTGCCAGGGACTGCGCGGGTCGCAGAAGTAGACCTGTAGATCGGTTGCGATAGTGAAGCTCTTGTGGCGAGCCATCTCCTTGCCCTGATCCCATGTCAACGAGCGCCGCAACTCTTCGGGCAATGTGCCGATCCTGTCGGCCAGGGCCGCCACGACGGTCGCAGAGTCCCTCTTTGCCAACTTCACAAGCATCGTAAATCGGCTGTGTCGCTCGACGAGGGTGACGATGTTGGTGTCTTTTGCACCAGCGAGCAGATCGCCCTCCCAATGACCTGGGATGGCGCGATCCTCGGCCTCGGCAGGTCGATCGCGAATGGAGATCATATCAAGGATCTGACCTTGCCCCGTTCGGCTCTGCGCTCCTTTGGGGAGCCGCATTTGCCGTCTGGTGCGCAGATGCGCTGTCAGTTCCTTCTTGAGCACCCCGCGAGATTGAATGAACAGACTGCGATAGATCGCTTCATGAGATATCCGCATAGTTGGATCGCCCGGGTATTCTCGCCTCAGCCACCCCGCTACTTGCTCCGGCGACCATTGAAGCGCCAACTTCTGCGCCACCAGCCATCGTAGCCCGTCAGAGCAGGCCAAGCGACATTGCTTCGGTCGCAGCGCTCGCTCCCAGGCTTGCTTGTCAGCACGAGTGGCACGATACGCCCGTGGTCCACCATTGCGAGCGATTTCACGACTTATCGTTGATGGCGACCGCCCCAGACTTCGTGCAATCGCACGGACGGCAAGACCTGCAGCAATCCTGCGGGATATCTCTTCGCGTTCCCCCAGCTCTAGCGTCCACGCTGCTCTACGTCGCGGTGACGGAGCAATGCCACCATGGACAACTACAATCCGCTGGACACCACCCTTGGTCCTGCGATCCAATGCTCGCGAAATCGAAGAAATACTCTGACCCTGCCTCCATCGCTCCCACAGCTCTATCTTCTGTTCTGAGCTGCTGCCGGTTTTGAGGACACCGAGTTAAGGTGTTTTTGGAACTGGAGAGTTTTTATGGAGAGACGCAAGTTCAGCCGGGAGTTCAAGCTCGAGGCTGTCAGGCTGGTCAGGGATCGGGGTG